>JAYSUY010000076.1:0-6533 GCA_043718855.1 Saprospiraceae bacterium
AGGGTAAATTCGATCTTCTTATTTTTTGGCATATAATTTTCTAAGTCAATCCCATCGGGAACAACTTCCGAGTCTGCAACCAATTGTTCGTTCTCAAAAATCGGCAACCATGAGCAACCGTTTTTCCACCGTTACCACTTTCGCTGTCCTGCTTGCGCTGTGTTGCGCTGTGCAGCCCGCATTTTCTCAAGACAAAAACATCAAAGTCCAAGTCAAAAACGAGCAGGCCGTGAACACGGCTGGCTTGGAGTTTAGCCCGACCTTCTACGAGGACGGCATCGTGTTCATCTCGACCAACAATGCGGGCCTGAAGAAGGTGACCGATACCCAACTGAAACTCCCGGCGATGTCCATCCTGCGCTCGCGCCGCAATACGGAGGGTGCGCTGCAAACGCCGGAGCCGTTCGCCAAAGAACTCTCGTCGGAGTACCACGAAGGCCCGGTGTGCTTCGACCGCACGGCAGAGACCGTGTATTTCAGCCGCAACACGCTGATGAACGGCAAGGTGAAAACCGACAAGGACGGCACCCAGCGGATGCGCCTGTACACCGCCAAAAAATCGGGAGCGAGCTGGAGCGACCCGGTGACGTTGCCGTTCAACACCAACGAGTTTGACGACTGCCACCCGGCCATCAGCATCGATGGCGACAAGTTGTTTTTCGCCAGCAACCGCCCCGGCGGTTTGGGCGGCATGGACATTTATGTGGCCTACCGCGTGGGCGAGTCGTGGAGCGAGCCGGTGAACCTCGGTGCCAGCGTGAACACGTCGGGCAATGAGGTTTTCCCTTTCGTACACGCCGACAATACGCTGTACTACGCCTCCACGGGGCTGCAAGGCAAGGGCGGGCTTGACCTGTACCTCACCACCCCGACGGGCAGCAATGAATGGAGCAAGCCCGTCAATCTGGGCGAGCCGTTCAACACAGGCGGCGACGATTTCGGCCTGATCGTGGACCTCGACAAGATCAACGGTTACTACTCTACCGCCGGTGCAGGCGGCCAGGGTGGCGACGAAATACTGAGTTTTTATGTCGAAAATGGTAACCTCGATCAGTATTTAAAGCAAAAAAACACCGTAGTGGAGCAGTACGCCCTGAAAGTAGTGGTGGTGGACAAGCGCTCTGGCGCGCCCATTGAGGACGCGAGCATCCGCATACTCAGCACCGAGGGCGGCAACGTGATCGGCCGCGACGAGGCGGGCAACCTTATCACCATCACCACCGAAAACGGCCAGGACGTGATGAAGGCCATGCCGCCCGACAAGGGCGTGGAAGGCATCTCGGACTACACGGGCAACTTCGACACGGAACTTCCGGTGGGCAACTACGCAGTGACGGCGAGCAAGGACGGCTACCAGACCAAGCAGGCGACTGTCACGGTCTCCAAGCCGCGCCGCATGGTAAAAATTGAACTCGACAAGGGCGCGGTGGCTGGCAAGGCCCGCTGGAACGCTTCGCTGTTCAACTATGTCACCAATGCCCCGATGTCGGGCGCGAAGGTGGTGCTGACAGATCAGGCTTCGGGCAAAAAAGACACAGTGTGGGCCGATGCCAACGGCATGGTGGACTACAACTTGACCCCCAACCGGAAGTACAAAGCCGAAATCTATCAGGGCGGCCAAGTGGTAGGTACTGCTGATCTGGATACGACAGGCTGGCCTACAACGGGCGAGCCGACGAGCCAGAATTTTTCGGTGGCCCCCATCCTGCCCGGCTCGGCCATCCAGTTGCCCAACATTTACTACAACTTCAACGACGCTACGCTGCGCCCCGATGCTCGCAAAGACCTCAACATGGTGGTGGCACTCATGCGCCAACAACCGAGCCTGACCCTCGAATTGGCGAGCCATACCGATAGTCGGGGTGGTAGCCTGTACAACCAAACCCTGAGTCAGCGCCGCGCCGAAGGTGTGGTGGAATACCTCGTGAGCCAGGGCATGAAGCGCGACCGGCTCCGCCCAGTGGGCTACGGCGAGAGTGAACTGCGCAACCGCTGCACCGACCGCATAGACTGCACGGAGCAGGAACACGCCCGCAACCGCCGCACGGAAGTCCGCATTTTGGCAGGCATCACCAGCTCATCGGTGGTGTACGTGGATGGCCAGATCAGCAACAACACGCCCGACCGCACTCCGCAGACGAGCAGCAACGTGAACGTAGCGCCGCTCAATCCCGGCAAAGGCGGTAGCGACAACATGACGGTGACCACTGGTGGCAAGGATGCTTACTATGTGGTGGCGGGTTCGTTTTTGATGGAAAACCGTGCTAATGCCCGCTTGGAGGAGTTGCAGCAGGCTGGGTGTGCCGCTGCTGAAATTGTACGCTTTCCCAACTCTACTTTCTACTCCGTCTCAGCAGGTAAATTTGCCAGCCGCCGCGAGGCCGATGTGCTCCGCCGCCGCTTGATGGCCGACCACAAGGTGGATGCATTTGTGCGGGCGGTGCAGTGAGGTTGTTTGGGGTTGATTTGGTGATTTGGGTACCAGACGCAAAGCGAAGCGGGCTGCTCCTTGTGTGGGGCAGCCCGCTTCGTGTTTGTGTCGGCGGCCAAATCCACCAATCACCAATTCAACCAATCACCAATCACCCAATCACTTCTGCCTCGATTCCGAGATGCGCTCGTAAGCCTCGTTGATCTTCTGAAATTTTTCCTTGGCGTGGCGCATGGCTTCGGCAGAAAGCCCCTTGGCGGCCACCTTGTCGGGGTGCCACTTCATGGCCAGTTCGCGGAATTTCTTTTTTACCACATCCAGACCGTCAGATGCTTTCGCGCCGAGGATGGCGTAGTGAGGGTCGAGCGCAGTCCAGTGCTGCTCAGTTTGGGGCGGCAGGTGGTAGTAGCGTTTTTTGATGCTGTCGTACTGCAAACTGCTGATGTGGAAGATGCCGCTGGCTTGCCTCAGCAGGTGTTCTTCGCGGGGGTGGAGGCCGCCGTCAGCGGCAGCCATAGCGAAGAGCATATCGAGCATATCGAGTACCCGGTGGCGCTCTTGCCTGAAGTCTTGGTAGAATGCCTGGGCAAACTCAGCGAACGGTTGGGGCGACTCTTTCACCTGCTTCCACACCCGCACGGCGTAGGCACGGCCCTTGTCGTTGAGGCGAAACTGCTGGCGCATCAATTGCTCCATGTGGTTGATTTCCTGTCGATTAACTGCACCGTCGGCTTTGGCGACTTTGGCGCAGAGGGCAAAGACGTGGTGCAAAAACTTGCGCTGTTGCTGCTGAAAAGCCTGATAGTCTGACTTCAGACCCTCCTCATCCTCCTTCGGCTTGTCGAGCCAGTAATGCCCCAGCAGCGACCCGACGATAAACCCAATCGGCCCGCCAAACGGCAATCCGCTCACGCCGAACAGGGCTAAGCCGGCTACGCCGCAGATGAGTTTGCCTTTGAGTTGCATGATTGGTGGTGGTGGGCCATTGGCTGTTGGCCGTTGGCTTCCGATAGCGCAAAAGTAGCACCCGCTCTGCGAACGGCCAATGTCTAAAAGCCAGCAGCCAACCGCTAAACCTCCGCCGCCACCTCCACAAACCCAAACCGCTCCACATCGAACAGCCCCAAGTCCGTGATTTTCAACTTCGGGATGACCGGCAGTGCCAAAAACGACAGCACCATGAACGGTGCCCGGAGCGTGCAGCCGAGCCCAGATTTGGTCCAAGCATCCAGCGCGGCGTAATCGTGGGCCAGTGTGTAGCCATCCTTTTGGCTCATCAGCCCAGCGATGGGCAGGGGCAGGATGCGCGTGTCGCCCGCGCCGTCGGTGGCCGCGATGCCGCCCTTGGTTTCGATGACGGCGTTCACCGCTGCCGCCAGCGCATGGTCGTCGCAGCCTACGGCCACGATGTTGTGCGAGTCGTGGGCCACGCTGCTCGCCAGCGCGCCGCGCAGCAAGCCGAAGCCGCGCACGAAGGCTACTGATGGCAGCGCGTCAGGTGCGTAGCGGTTTACCACACTGATTTTCAGGATGTCGCGGGCAGGGTAGGGGAGTAGCAACCCGTTTTCCACGGGCACGTTTTCGATGGCAGAGCCGGTGACGATCTGGCCGTCGAGGGCCTCGATGAGGCGCACCTTCGTCTCTCCCACGTTCAACCCCACCCCCGGCCCCTCCCCTGAAAAGGAGGGGGGACGTGATGCCGCATCTCGGCGTATGTCGTGGTTCCCCTCCATTTCAGGGGAGGGGCCGGGGGTGGGGTTGTCAGGGGAGGAAGGGTCGGGCGAGGGGTTGGGGGCGGGTGCAGGAGATTTTTTTTCTAAAAAAAGGTGAAACATCTCTACTTTTTTGGCCTCCGCCAAAAACTGATTCGGCGCAGCCGAATGCAGCCTCGGCAACAAACTCTGCCCATCCTCTGCCACCTTCACCCCATCCAACCAAGTCTCCAGCACCCGGAACGAAATCAGGTCAGCCACCCGCACAAAATCCGCCGGATCGCCTTCGCGGAGCAGACCGACGGGCAGGCGGTAATGCTCCACCGGGTGGAGGCAAGCGGCCCGCAAGACATCGAACAGGTCGCAGCCGAGCGCGACGGCGCGGGCGGCGAGTTGGTTGATGTGGCCGCGCAGGAGGTCGTCGGGGTGCTTGTCGTCGCTGCAAAACATGATCTGTGCAGGAAATTCTTTCAGCAGCGGCCACAGCGCATCGAAGTTGCGGGCTGCGCTGCCCTCGCGGATGAGGATTTTTACCCCAAATGCTGCTTTTTCTCGCCCTTCTTCGTAAGTGAAGCACTCATGGTCGGTGCTGATGCCAGTGGCAAAGTAGCGGCGGGCCTCGTCGCCGCGCAGGCCGGGCGCGTGGCCGTCCACAGGTTTGCCGAGGCGGTGTGCGGCGGCGATTTTTGCCAGCACCTCTGGGTCGCCGTGCAGTACGCCGGGGAAGTTCATCATTTCGGAGAGGTAGCCGATGGCAGGGTTTTGCAGCAATTTTTCCACCTCATCGGACAGCATAACGGCTCCGGCGGTCTCGAAAGCCGTGGCCGGAACGCACGATGGCGCACCAAAACAAAACTTGAACGGCGTACGGGCTGCATCGTTGAGCATGAACTGTACACCTGCGCTGCCCAACACATTGGCAATTTCGTGCGGATCGGAGACGATGGCGACCGTGCCGTGTACCACCGCCAGCCGAGCAAATTCTACAGGCGGCAGCATGCTGCTTTCGATGTGGACGTGCGCATCCACGAAGCCGGGCAGCACGAAGCCAGCCTCGGTGGGCGCATGGTCGATTTCGCGGATGCGGAGGATGCGGCCCGCTTCGAGGGTGATTTCGGCGGGGTAGATGCGGCGTTGGTGAAGGTCGGCGAGGTGGGCGGTGAGGAGCATTTTTTATCGCTTTTAAAAAGCCAAAAATACTAAACCTTTGTCGCAGCGTTTTAGGCGGCGTTTTTGGCAGAAACTCGTCAGACGACGTTGAGTCGTCTGACGAGTGGGTTCGGCTCTTTACCCGCTGCACGTCTCATCCCTAATGTTTCACTTCCTCACCCCTCACTCCTAAAATTATGGAAAAGAAAAACGGATTCACGCTGATGACCATTGACGAGTTTGAGCAATGGATCAAGACCCAACAAGTGGCCCGCACGGTGTTGACTTTGCAGGAACACCACACCTTCGCGCCGAGTTACAGTAACTTCAAGAATACCAACCACTTCTCGATGCTAGTTGGCATGAAAAACTACCACGTCAACCACAACGGCTGGGCCGACATCGGGCAGCATTTCACCACCTTCCCCGACGGAAAAATCGCCACTGGTCGCAGCCTTGAATCGTCGCCTGCCTGCATCAAGGGCCGCAACGAGAATGCGTTGTGCATTGAAAATGTGGGCAACTTTGACCCAGGTGGCGATGTGATGAGTGCAGCGCAACGCGACACGGTGGTGCGCTCGGCGGCGGCCATCGCCCGTAGGTTTGGTATACCGGTGAACGTGGATAAAATTGTCTATCACCACTGGTTTGACCTGAATACTGGTGCGCGTACCAATGGCAATAGCGGCGTGGTAAAAACCTGCCCGGGGGCCAATTTTTTTGGTGGAAATAAGGTGGAAGCCGCAGAGCAGAACTTCCTGCCGCTGGTGCGCCAAGCACTGGGCGGCAACTTCGGGCAGCAGCTGGCGGGCATGCTGAAATTCGGCTACGTCACGGCGGATACGCTCAACATCCGCAGCGGCCCGGCTACGAGTTTTAAGCAGATCAATACCACGATGCTGGGTGCCATTCTGCGGATTTACAAGGTGCAGAACGGCTGGTACAAGATTTCCAAAAGCAAGGAGGAGTGGGTGTCGGGTAAATTGGTGGCCGATGTGACCCGCGCCGTTGTGGTGGACACCGAGGATTTGAACGTCCGATCTGGGCCAGGCACCACGTTCTCGGTTGTCGGGGCGTATCAGCGCGGCGAGGAAGTATTCATCTTTGAGGAGGAAGGCACCTGGGCGCGGATTGGGCTGGATGAGCGGTGGGTGTCGCGGAGATTTTTGAAGGTGATGTAGAGCGTCATTTGCCATTTCGTCATTGAGTCATTCGTCATTGAGTCATTGGCTCCGCTCTTA
>JAYSUY010000751.1:0-3683 GCA_043718855.1 Saprospiraceae bacterium
GCTTGAAGCCTTCTTTGTAACGTTTAACTCTTTTTGTTTTAAATAACATCGCCTGAAACAGTTTTTTACTGTAAACCTATTTCAGGACAAGACACACCAATCCACCAATCACCAATCCACCAATCACTTCACCACCACCAGCCTACTTTCCCGATAATAAACCGTGCGCGGGTCTGCTGCCAAGCCAAGCATCGCTGTGAGGCGATAGCCACCGGGCGGCAGTTGCAAGGGCTGTTTGGGGAAGCGCAAAGCACTGGGGCCGGGCTGGCAGGAATCTGCTGCACGGACCTGCTCGCCCGTTTCCAAGTTCACGGCCAGTAAGCGGGCGTGGCACTGTTTTCCCTGAATTTCAGGCAGTTGCGTAGTCGGTACTTCCACCTGAAAATGCTGATCACTCTGCAACGCCGCCTGATGCTGGTCGCCGCCGTCGGCCACGACGCTGAATACAGCGGCTTTACCACCTGCTTTTTTCGCCGCTGATGCTTGCGCTACGATGGGCTGCCGGAAGGCGGCTTCTGGTATTTCCTCTGGCTCGCTGGATGAGGCGGGCAGCGACAGACTCCTGCGGATACGGGCTGCGAGCCGCTCGTTGGCGACCAGCAGGGTGGCCGACGATTGGGGCTGCGGCGAACGCCGGGGCTGGCGGGCCAAGGTTTCGGGAGCCAGGGATGGTGCTTCGATGGTTGGCTGCGGAACAATCTGCTCTGGTTCGGCGGGCAGCGACATGCTCCTGCGAATGCGGGCAGCAAGCCGCTCGCTGGTACCCAGCGAGTCTGCGGATAAATCGGTCTGGCTCAATTGGCGAAGGTTGCTTTCAGAAGTTGCGGAAGCCGCTGCTGGTTCAGGTGCTGGCTCAGTTTCTAAAACTGTAGCAACGGGCCGCACCTCGGCTGCCACTTCGGGCTGCGCAGGGGCTGCTTCGGCGGGCTGCTCATTTTCCAAAACTTGTGCGACGGGCTGAGCATCCATCTCGGCTGCGGCTTCGGGCTGCACGGCGGCTGCTTCGGCGGGCGTTTTTTCCAAAAATGGGGATGGTGGGGCGATGGGTTTTTCCTTATGGCGAGTCTTCACTGGCAGGTATTTTCCGACAAACTGCTGTATGGTCTCGAAGCCGTCTTCGCTGCCAAACGACTTGCTTTCGCGGCTGCTCAGGTGCTCGATGATGCCTCGCACGGGCCCTTTTTTCTCGGTACGGTAGTAGTCGAGCCGGAAGGAGACTTTGCTGGCGGGGATGGCCGATTCGGTGATTTCGTAGCGGGGGTCTTCGGCCCGTTTTTGGCACTCGGAGAGTTGATTTTCAAGTGCTTGTATTTTTTCAGCAAGTTTTTCTTCCTGCTGTATGGCATGGTCGAGCAAGCGCAGGACTTGGCCTTTGGTGCGCTTGTCTTGGTGGATTTGGCTCATAGGTGAGGAGTGAGACCCGCCTACGCCGAGGCTTCGGCGGGTAAAGGTGATGAATGAGGAACCGAGGCACAAAAAAGCCGCCCCTTCCCGCCGGGGCGGAAGGAGGCGGCTTTGCTTCGGATGGCAAATTGGTGCGGATGGTTTACGAAGCCTGGTAGAACTCTACCTTGCCCAACTCGGCGAAACCAGCCACTGGCACCGGGTTGTTGTTGCTGTCGTACAAGCGCAGCACAGCCACGACATCGTACACGCCTTCGGGGATGGTGTTCGGACGCAGGCTGATCGCCTGAGTGTAGAGGTGGCCGCTGGTACCCACGAACGGAACGTTCACGATGCCTGCGCTGCCGAGGTCAAACTCGGTTTCGCCCCACTTTTCCATGAACAACTGGATCTTCCACTTGCTGCACTTGAGCAGCGGTACGAGGCAGCCGGATACGCTCCACTGGAACCCAATGGTTGCACCTTGCTCGACTTGGATGAGTTGGTTGTTTGGCACCGTGTCTGGCCAGCACTCATCGCTGCTTGGCAGCTCTTTCATGGTGACGACGGATGTGCCTTTGAATTTGAAGGACTGGGATGTTGCGAGGTTTTCCTCAACTTTCATGATAGCCATGATTCAAAAATGGTTTGGAGTTTGAGCAGTTTCGTCGCGGCTGTTCAGCGGGAGGGATTCTTCTCGTCGCTTCGTTGTGCGCAAATATTCAAGTGGTTTGAATCGCTTACGTCAATTGCTGAACATGATGCAAAAGTCAGGGGGGGGCAGTTAAGCGGCGATAAACCTACAGTCAAGCAACACCTAAATTGTAGTTAAGCCGCAATTAAGCGGCGATTAACGTCGGATAAAATGGTTGAAAAAGTGGCTTATTTCGACTGTTTTGAGTTGTTTTCGCCGTTTTTTGGCAGCAACCACACTTGCCTTCTGCTGAGCGAGGCTGGATTCTTTTTGAGAAAAAACTGCATTTTTTAAGAAAAAATATCCCCCAATGCGCCTTCCAGGTCTGGATACTGAAACTGAAACCCTGCCGCCAGCAACTTGTCTGCCGACACAAGGTTGCTGTTCAGGATCACAGCAGACATTTCCCCAAAAATGAGGCGCATGACGAAAGCCGGAGCTGGAACAAAAATCGCCCACTGGCGCATGGCTTTGGCCGCAGCCCGCACCAAGTCGCTGTTGCGGGCCGGATGTGGCGCGACAGCGTTGTACACGCCCTCCTTCGCCCCCGTCTGCCAAGCCTCGGCAGACAGGGAGGCTTCGGCGGGCAAGCCCGACACCGATGGGTTTTCCATTGCCCACATAAAAATGCGGCACAGATCGTCGCGGTGAATCCACGAGTACCAAGCCCGCCCGTTGCCAAAATACGCACCCAGCCCAAAGCGCAGCGGCTTCACGAATTCGGCCAGTGCCCCGCCCTCTTGGGCCATCACTACACTGATGCGCAGCACTACAGTACGGATACCCAAGGCTGCCACCTCGGCAGCGACCTGCTCCCACTGGTGGCAACACTCGATCATAAAACCTTCACCAACGGGCTTGTCTGTCTCGTGCATCAGCCGCTCGCCGGAGTCGCCGTAGCAACCAATGGCCGAAGCCGAGAGGTACGCCTGCGGGCGGTGGCCTGTGCGATTGATGGCATCGCGCAGGGTGCGCGCGCTCTGTACGCGACTCTCTACCAGTTCGCGCTTGCGGGCCGCCGTCCAGCGGCCATCAGCGATGCCCGCCCCAGCGAGGTTGATCACCACATCGGTGCCGAGCAGGGCGGTATCATCCATCGTGCCTTCGGCGGGGTTCCAGGCAAATTGGGCAGGTGGCTGCGGATTGTCATTCCGCAGTACAGCGGTTTGGGGCCGACGGGTGAGGATGCGCACGACATGGCCGCGCTCGCGGAGCATTTCGGAAAGGCGGCTGCCAACGAGGCCACTGCCGCCAGCAATGAGAATAGTAGACATTTTTTTCTGTAGAAGGTGAAAGTCCGTATCTCGCAACAGCGCATAGTATTCAGCATCAAAACTTTGCGCCTCTGCGCCTTTGCGAGACATTTATGTCGTGGTACTTATCTCGCAACAGCGCATAGTATTCAGAATCAAAACTTTGCGACTCTGCGCCTTTGCGAGACATTTATGTCGTGGTACTTATCTCGCAACAGCGCATAGTATTCAGCATCAAAACTTTGCGCCTCTGCGCCTTTGCGAGACATTTATGTCGTCTGTGGTCGCCGTCACCGACGGTCTGCGGGCGATCGGGACGAACCTGCCACAGGCGGCCGCCGCCTCGGTGATCG
>JAYSUY010000752.1:0-1349 GCA_043718855.1 Saprospiraceae bacterium
CAATGATATCAGGGGCGTAAACGCCCTTTTTCCCGACGGCGTAAACGCCGTGCTACCGGCCATACGCCTCTCTGTCCGCGACACCGGGCGCGGCATCCACCCCGATGACCTGCCCCATGTTTTCGAGCGGTACTTCCAGAGCAAGCAGCCCAACGCGCCCACCGAAGGCGGTACTGGCATCGGTTTGGCCCTGTGCAGCGAGTATGCCCAACTGTTCGGCGGGCGCATTTGGGCAGAGAGCGAGGTAGGTGTGGGCAGCACGTTTTGGTTTGAATTTCCCCAAAAAGAAGTGGCGGCAGAGCCTGCTGTTTCGGAGGAGCCGGAACTTGTGGAGGCAAGTGCCTGGGAATCACAGCAAACCCCAAGCCTCATGGCTGCATCTGGCCAAGTCGCTGATTTTCAGGAAAAAAAATCGAGCAATGCACCTCGCGCCCGCCTCCTCGTCGTGGAAGACAACGAGCACCTGCAAACCTTTTTGCGCACCATCCTCTCGCCCCACTACGACGTGGCCGTAGCCAACAACGGCGCGGAAGCCCTAGCGCAGTTAGCAGGGAGTAGTAAGCAGTTAGCAGTGTTGGGTGCCACTGCTCCCTCCTCACTACTCACTGCTCACCCTAAATTACCCGACCTGATTTTGTCCGACATCATGATGCCCGTCATGGACGGCTTCCAACTGCTGGAAAAACTCAAAAGCGACGACCGTTACCGCCACCTCCCGGTGGTGATGCTCACCGCGCTGGCTGACAAGCAAGACCGGCTACGCGCTTTGCGCATCGGGGTAGACGACTACCTGCTCAAACCCTTCGAGGAGGACGAACTGCTGGCCCGCCTGCACAACCTGTTGCACAATGCGCAGGGGCGTTTTTTGCCCGAAAAAACAGAGGCCGAAGCGGACTTGTCCGCCGAAGGGATAAAGGCGGAGGCTGCGCCGAATCGGCAGTTCAATGCCGACGACCTTGCTTGGCTCGAAACGCTGGAGCAACTGGTGCTGCGCGAGATGCCCAACTTCAACCTCAGTGCCGATATACTGGCTGAAAAACTTTCCTTAAGCCGCCCCACTTTTTTCCGCCGAACAAAACTCCTCACTGGCCTCACGGTGCAGCAGTATGTGGCCGAAGTGCGCTTCCGCACCGCCCGCGCAGGCTTGGAGCAGGGCCGTTTTTCCAGTGTGAAAGCCGCCGCGCTCTCGGTGGGTTTGAAGGACGTGGAGCATTTTTCGCAGCAGTTCAGGGAGCGGTTTGGGCGGTTGCCGTCGGGGTATTTGTAGCAACCCCACCCCCGGCCCCTCCCCTGAAAAGGAGAGGGGACTAAGCGTACACCGAGGCACAACGCGGCGTATGTCGTGGCTC
>JAYSUY010000753.1:0-3679 GCA_043718855.1 Saprospiraceae bacterium
CGGCTCCCGTAAACTCCTGTGGTGCTGCGCTCAGCGCCAGTTTCAGAGCAGCAAAATCGAGCCGCCAAGTTTGGTACTTCGCGGGCAAAGCAGTGGGCGTAGCGGCTGCGCTGCGTGCTGCCGGGATATCGGTTTCTGCTACGGGTTGGAAAAATCGGGGTGCCGACTGAGCGCAAAGGCTGAGCGCAAAACAGGCACCGAAGAGCCAGACAAGGGCGATTTGCTTCATGGATTTGTTTTTAAAAATGTGGATGTTGACATAGACTTAAACTTCCCGAAAGTCTTCCCGAAAGTTTTGAACTTTCGGGAAGTTTAATCGAACGTAAAAGTCGGTCGAGTTTTTCATTCGTAAATTCCCCTGCCCCACAACTTTCGACATAGGTAAGCAGAACGTACATTTTCTGCTATTGTCAGCCTTTATTGGGGCATTGTGGCAGATATTCTGTCGTGGTCATGGCGTTCATACTTCATCGTTCCTCGTTTTTACTCGCCGAAGCCTTGGCGAAGGAGGGTTATAGTTCAATCATCGCTTGTTCCAAATCCTCCCACAACCACTGCGGGTCTTCCAAGCCGATGTAAAACCGCACAAACGCCCAGTGTGCCGGAGGTGCTGCCCTGCCAGGAATGTTGTAAAACCCGATGGTAGGGATGATGAGCGACTCGTGACCGCCCCAAGATACGGCCATCAGAAAGCGGCGCAAGCGGTGGATGAAAGCCTCCATCCGCTCCTGCGACTCGGCGCGGAACTGCACGGAGAACAAGCCGCCACAGCCGCGCATCTGGCGCTTTGCCAGATCCAACTGCGGAAAATTGGGATGAAACGGGTACCAGATATGTTCGACTTTCGGGTGGCCGTCCAACTTTCCGATGAGCCAGCGGGCGCTATCGTCGCTGCGCTGGAGGCGGAGCGGCAAGGTGCGCAGCCCACGCAGCACCAGCGATGCATCGTGCGGGCTGATGATGCCGCCGAGGGTCATCAGTTCCGATTCAAATATTTTTTTCACCATCGCTCGGCTGCCGCAGAGTACGCCGGCCACCACATCAGAGTGGCCGTTGAGGTACTTCGTGGCCGAGTGCAGCACGATGTCGATGCCGAAAGCCGCGGGGTTTTGATACAGTGGCG
Source organism: Saprospiraceae bacterium (assembly GCA_043718855.1). Classification (GTDB taxonomy): domain Bacteria; phylum Bacteroidota; class Bacteroidia; order Chitinophagales; family Saprospiraceae; genus M3007. The sequence continues at coordinate 1,124 of JAYSUY010000753.1, forward strand.
AGCAGTATGAGTTGTCGATCATTGTGACGATGCCCTGTTCGCGGGCCAGTGCCGCGCAAGCCGCCAAGTCCTGCACCTCGAAGGTCATGGTGTTGGGGCTTTCGAGGTACAGCACCCGCGTGTTGGGGCGCAGGGCAGCCCGGATGTTTTCGATGTCAGTGCCATCCACGAACGTATGTTCCACCCCGAAGCGGGACAAAAATTTGCGCAGCAGGGCCGTTGTCCAGGAGTACGGGGCTTTTTGGCACACCACGTGGTCGCCTGCCGACACGTTGCCGATGACCGCTGCGGCCACCGCTCCGGCTCCGCTGGCGAACACGAGCGCATCCTCAGTGCCTTCGAGTGCAGCGAGTTTTTCCCGTAAAATCTGCACCGTCGGGTTGTTGCCCCTCGAGTACACGTGGTGGGTCAGTTCATCAGCAAAAGCAGCCCGAAAATGTGCCAAATTCGGGAAGACGAAGTTGCTCGTCTGCATCACCGGCGGCGATACGGCGTGAAAATATTGCTCGCGGTGTTCGCCCAAGTGGGTGAGGATGTCGCTCAGGTGAGGTGGTTCAGCGGAGTGGGCAGGTTCGGTCATGGATGAATTTTTGGCGCGAAGGTAGTGTGGGTTGGGAGATGCTGAGGTGGGCAGGGCATTTCGGGCAACAGGGCTTTCCTATAAAAACTGATTTTGCCCCAAACAGAAGTTTGGCCCCCCAAAACGATCTGTCATGTCGCAACGAAGTGGAGACATCTGCACAACCCAAGTTTCCCGGTATCTATTTGTCGAGGTTTCCGAACAGGCGCTGGCTTGTGTAGATGTCTCCACTTCGTTGCGACATGACAACCCAAAAGCCCTGTTTTCGGCAACTGGGTGTAGGTGGCGAAAAGCGGGCGTTTGTTGCGGCGGCTTTTTTATTTTTGGCCAACCACCTAAAAATCCCCGTTTTTTCAAAAAAATTGGCCTCGAAAATGGCTGTTGGCTTTTAGCCAATGGCCATTAGCCAACCGCCAACCGCTATGTACCTCACCAACCGTTTTTTCTGGTTTTTTGCTGCTATCGCCGCGTTTTTCGCACTGGCTTACCCGTTTGGCTGGCTCTACCCGTTTGCCCAGACGGCATTTGCCATCGGCGTGGCACTCGTGGTGACCGACATTGCGCTGCTGTACGCCCGCCGCCCCGATGTGGTGTGCCTCCGTGAAGTGTCGCCTGTGCTGTCGCTTAGCGACCCCAACCCCGTCAAAATTTACTTGGAAAATCGGGGCCGCCTGCACCTGCACCTGACGGTGGTGGACGAGTTGCCCGCACAGTTTCAGCGGCGCGATTTCGAGGTACGGTGGGAGCTACAGCCCGGTGCTTCGTACCTCATCGAACACCAGTTGCGGCCCGTGTCGCGTGGCGTTTTTTCTTTCGGCAACATCAACTTGTTTGCCGCTACGCGGCTGGGTTTGGTGGAGCGGCGCATGATTTTCCGGCAACCACAGGATGTGGACGTGTACCCCTCCATCATCCAGATGAAACGCTACGAACTCCGCGCCATGCGCCAAATCTCGCACGACACAGGGGTAAAAAAAATGCGCCGCATCGGGCACTCCTACGAGTTCGAGCAGATCAAAAACTACGTGCCTGGCGATGAGTACCGGAGCATCAACTGGAAGGCCAGCGGGCGGCGCGGTACGCTCATGGTGAACCAGTACGAGGACGAGCGCAGTCAGCAGGTGTACTGCATCGTGGACAAAAGCCGGGTGATGCGGATGCCGTTCGATGGCCTCGCGCTGATGGATTACGCCATCAATACTGCGCTGGCTATCAGCAACATAATCCTGAAAAAGCAGGACAAAGCAGGGCTGCTCACTTTTGCGGATGTGATCGGGGCGACTATCAAAGCCGAGCGCGACACGGGCCAACTGCACCGCATACTCGAAAGCCTGTACCGCGAGCGCGAGCGGCCCGGCGAATCGAATTATGAACTGCTGTACGAGGCTGTGCGGCGGCTCATCGGCGCCCGCTCACTGCTGCTCCTGTTCACCAATTTTGAAAGCAGTTACGCGCTCGAACGCGCCCTGCCCACCCTCCGCCGCCTTAGCCGTTTTCACCTGTTGGTGGTCGTTTTTTTTGAAAACACCGAGATTCGCCGCCTCACGCAGGAGGACGTACACAAGACCGCCGACATCTACCGGCAGACGGTGGCGCGGCAATTTTTACAGGAAAAAAAGGAGATGGTGAACAAATTGCGGCAGTACGGCATCCAGGCCATCCTCACCAAGCCGCAAGACCTGACGCTCAACACGATCAATAAATACCTGGAGTTGAAGTCGCGGGGGTTGATTTAGTCGTCACTGCGCTCACGACAACAATGGGACACGGATCGAACGGATTGAAGGGATTAGGACGGATTTTGTCTCTAAATCTGTTTTTATCTGTCCAATCCGTTCGATCCGTGTCCCATTTTTGTCGTGAGGGTTGTTTCAAAAAACACCCACCACCGCCATCATTCGCCCTGTCAAGCCGCGCTCTATGCGGTGCGAAAAGTAGTCTGCATTGTGCAGCACGGTGGAGTACGGGGAAATTTC
>JAYSUY010000754.1:0-10514 GCA_043718855.1 Saprospiraceae bacterium
GGGGTGGGGTTGCTCGCGCACCATGTCCACTACAAAAAAACTCATCGTCGTTGGCGGAGCCACTGCCACAGGAAAAACGGCCTACGCCATTCGGCTGGCGCAAGAACTCAACACGGAGGTGGTCTCTGCCGATAGCCGCCAATTTTACCGCGAAATGAGCATTGGCACGGCCAAGCCCAGCCTTGCTGAATTGGCTGAGGCAAAGCACCATTTGATTGATAATCTGTCGGTTGCAGACGATTATAGTGTGGGCGACTTTGAGCGCGACGCACTTCGGGTGTTGGGTGAAATTTTTCAGAAAAACGACACGGCCATACTGGTGGGCGGCTCTGGGCTGTACCTCAAGGCCGTGTGCGAAGGCCTGGATGCCTTCCCTGAAATTTCAGCAGCCACCCGGCAGCAGGTCGTCGAAGGCGAACTATCGGGCGGCCTCGCTTGGCTGCAAGGCGAACTGGAACGCCTCGACCCTACCTACTTCGCTGCGGTGGATCGCAACAACCCGGCTCGCTTGCGGCGAGCGGTGGAAGTGTGTGTAGAAAGCGGCCAGCCCTACTCGGCATTTACCCAAAACAGTAAAAAATCACGCCCCTTCGCCATCGAAAACCGTCTGCTCACCATGCCTCGGCCCGAACTTTATGCCCGCATCGAAGCCCGCGTGGATGCGATGATAAACGCCGGACTGGAGGACGAGGCCCGCACCCTGTTGCCCCACCGACACCGCCCGGCCTTGCGCACGGTGGGTTACGAGGAGTTTTTTGATTTTTTTGATGACCGCATCAGCCGCGCCGAAGCCATCGACAAGATCAAGCAGCACTCCCGCAACTACGCCAAGCGGCAGGATACATGGTTCAGGAAATATTTTACTGGTGATTGGTGATTGGTTTACTGGTGATTGGTGCAGGGATGTCGTCCAATCACTAGTAAACCAATCACCAATCTACCAACCCGATACTTTGATTTATCTTTGGCGGCCTTTCACCCAAACGCCTGTGCCGTTCATAGTTCCTCGTTCCTCGTTCATAGTTCATCATTAATCCCTCCTCCCGCGTCGTCAAGCAAAACTCTCCTTGTTTTCGATGTCCATTTCCTGTCGTTTCCCGACCCTCCTGACTATTCTTTTTTTCCTAACAAACACTACACTCCCCGCTCAAACTTCGGGCTGGGGGTTTATTCGGGAAAACAACTTTGTCGCTGCTTCACCTGCCTTTGAGGCCGAATTGCGCCGCAACCCTGCCGACGCTGCCGCGCTCGTGGGGCAGATGTTTTTGGCCGAAACGGTGCAAGACCACGACAACTACGAGCGTGCTGCCCGACAACTGCTCGCCAGCACCGACCAGCCAGCCCTGCTTTGGCTCTTCGCTCAGATGCACGGAGGTGGCCCCCAAACAATGCTGCACCGGGCCGACTTGCCGGAAAGCCTCCGCCTTCCCTTCGTTTTGCAACAAGCCGATTCACTGTTCAAATACCGCCGATTTGAGGAAAGCCGTGTCCTGCTCGCCACTATGCTACATGACTGGAACTGGTCGCTCGCTGGGCCTTTCGACAACCCCTCTGGCAGTGGATTTATGGAAAAAACGGCGGTCGAAACGGTTGATTTTGACCCTGCTGCACAGTTCAGAAACGCGCAAGGTATTGCCTTCGGCTGGCTGCGTCGCCAATTGCGTGATGCGGGCCAACCCGTCACGTTCGAGCATCTGCTCAATTCCCAACAACTCGGCACTTACTACGCCAACACCTTCCTGACGGTACCCACCGCACGGCGCACTGCACTACGCATCATGCGGGGCGAACCCATCAGAATTTGGCTCAACGACCAACTACTGGTGGAGCGCCCGCGCACTGCAAACCCAGATTTGGCCGATCTGGAAACGGTCATATTCGATCTGCCCGCTGGTACGCACCGTGTGCTGATCAAACTATCCGAATTCCCAGAAGACCAAGAAGATTCAAAGATAAAACTGGCATTCAACGACTTACAAAATGATGGCAATGAGGCCGACGACGAAATCGGTCAAAATTTTCAAGGGAAAAGCGGACGACTGACGATGGGTTTGGATGAGCGGAGTGGATTTGTGCTGCGCTTCACCGACCCAGTTTCGGGCAAACTGATGACCGATCTGAGCAGTGCCTACACGGGCCGATACACACCCGCTGCCACACCCTGGGCGACCGAATTTCAGGAGTGCCTCTACCCTACCTTGCTCCAATCGGTGGGGGCAAGCGAAAAAAGTGCGGAACCCCAGCTTTGGCAACGCTACTTGGTGGCGAAGGCTTGGGTAAAACTCGGCGAATTGGAACGCAGCGAGGAGTATTTCGCCCGCCTGTGGGCGGCGCAGCCAGAGTCGGCGTTCGTCAAATTTTTGCTCGCCAAATGCTACAGCCTCAACGGCAAAAGTGAACGTGCCGAACGCTTGCTGACCTCCCTCGATACCACTGTTACGCCCACCTTCGCAGAGCAATATTTGCAACTCCAAAAAATAGACGAGCAGCAGCAGGAGACGCGCTACATCGGGGCGCTCGAACGGTTGTTGCAAATTTCGCCCACCCACTGGCCTGTACTGAGCCGCTACCTCGATTTTTTGAAAGAAAAAGGCCGACAAGAGCAAATCCAGCGCGTTGTCACCGATTTTCTCCAAAAAAACCCCGCCCCTAAGTGGAACGAGCGCTTGGACGAGTACCTGAAAGACGAAAGTTACAAGCCCGAATCCTTCAAACCCAAAACCGACCGCGAGCGCGAGCGCACCTTCAAACAAGCCGAAAAACGCTTGAAACGAACCTGTACCATCGCTGATTTTCGCACCGTGCTGGCTTGGCAGAAGCAGCACGACCGCCATGCCGATGCGCTGGATACCTACGACAAGTGGCTGACTATCAGCCCCCACGACATAGATGCCCAGTTTGGACGCGCCCGCTATCTTTTTGAAATGGGCCGCACGGAGGAGTCGCTCGCCGCTTTTCGCACCCTGCTGGTACACGATCCCTACAAAGCCCGCATCCACGAGGCGATGGGCGACATCCTGATCGAGCAGAAAAAAGAAGCGGAGGCCCTGACCTGCTACCGGCTGGCGCAACAAATGCAGGGCCGAACCGACTACTCGGAGTTGACCGAGAAGATGGAAAAGATCGAAAACCGCCGCCAGTTTGGGGGCTACTTCGCCCAAGTCAGCCTTGCGGAAATAGCCCGCGACCAAACCTGGGCATCGCGCTACGCCGATGAAGAATCCGTGATCTCGCTGTTCAGCCAACAGTTCGCTTACCTGCCCAATCAGCAAAAAATGGAGGTGCAGCGCAAGGTGGTGATCCACATCCTCAGCGAGGCCGGTGCGAAACGCTGGACGGAAGCCGACCTGCGCCTCATCGGCCAGATCAACAGTGCCAAAGTGCTCAAGCCTGACGGCTCCGTCACCTCGCCCGACCTCGGCTACGGGGTGGCAGTGTTCAAAAATTTGCAAGCCGGCGACATCATCCTCGTGGAGGGCAGTAACGAGCAACCTATGCCCGACGAAATACCCGGCGAACTGCTGCACATCGGTATGCTGTCGTGGCCTGCCCCGGTAGTGCGGGCCACCACCGAACTGTTGCTGCCGCACGACCAGTCGATCTATACGGCCTGCAATCGTATTGATTGTCAATACACTACACGCGATACCGGCGATTTCAAATTGCTGACTTGGCAATGGCGCGACCTTCCAAAAATAGAAATGTACGAGGATGCGGCTCCAGAAAATTACGATGCCTACGCTTGGCTGATGTTTGGTAGCGTACCTGATTGGGGCCGCGTGGCACAGTGGTACGAGCGCAAAACCTACTGCCGCACGGAGGCCAACTACGAGGTACTTGACTGCGCCCACCAACTGATCCGCCCAGAAATGAGCGACGAGCAGGTGGTGGAGACGGTGCACACCTTCATCACGAAGGACGTGAACTACTCGTTCGTCCCGTTTCTGAACACCAACTACGTCCCGAAAAAACCGGGCGCGACACTCTCCGGCAAGGTCGGCGACTGCAAGGACGTGGCCACGCTGATGATTGCACTGCTCCGCGAGCGAGGCATCCCGGCCTGGTACACGCTGGTGAGTACGCACACGTTCAGCGATCGGGAGCCGCGCCCCACCTTGTACATTTTCAACCACGCCATCGTGGCGTATCAGTTGGAGGGCAAGCCGCTGCAATTTGCCGACCTCACCACCGATTACTTCCCCAGCGGAGTGCTGCCCGACGGCGACTGCGGGGCATGGGGCTTGGTGATCCGACCCGGCGAGACGGCCCTGCGTCGCTTGCCCGACCACACGCTCGACCCCAATATCTCGCGCATCGAGATCACAGCCAAAGCATCGGTGGATGCGGAGGGCAATCTGTTGCTCGATGGTGAAATGTTGCGACATGGCACGGCTGCCGGCAACTGGCGCGAGGCGCTCATACCGGCTACCACCACAGATCGAACCAAGAAAATTTCACAGTATTTTGGTGGCGGGGTGCTGCACCACTTGGATATAGAAGCCTTGAAATTCAGCAACTTAGACGACATCAACGCGCCGCTCCTTATCCAGATGCGACTCCAGGCTTTCCACCAGTTGGATCGGGTATCGAACCTCTGGATCATGCCGCTGCCGCTGCCGCTCAGCACCCCAACCCACAAGGGCCTGTTCGCTGCCAAGCGCTACAACGACCTCGATGCGGATGTGCTGCTGGAACTTGTACCTGTACGGGAAACGGTGGATTTGACTTTGCCTGTGGGCTATGCGCTGGCTGAAATACCACAAAATCAGCAATTTAGCACTCCGTTTGGCGAGTACTCTCTCACATTTGAAACCATTCCGGGTGGCTTACGGATTCGCCGCAACGTAGCGTACCACCAGCGGTTCGTCCACCACGAAGTGTTTCTGGAGTTCAAAAAATTCTACCTGAAAATGCAGGATGCTGACGATGCACTGTTGGCTCTGAGTAAGCGGTAGCACGGCGTTTACGCCGTCGGGACAAACGCCGTTTACGGCGATGCGCTTCATTAGGTTCGGCCATAAATGGCCTCATCCAGACGGCGTAAACGCTGTCCAACCATCATCACCCAATTTGAATCGAGTAGGTGTAAGTCTCTCCAGTGGGTTTGGCTGCTCCGTCTGGTTGGGGTTGTGCTGCTGGTGCCGGAGCATTCGTTGTGTACGAGTAGGTCAGTTGCATTTGGCCGGGAGCAGCGGGAGATGGAACGGCTTTTTGTACCGGTTTTTTGAAGTGTATGTGCGATTTTTTGTGAAATAACACCCGCATTCCCCTGTTTTTCACCACATCAAATTTGAGCATTTTCACCACTCGGCAAGCCTCCTCGTCGCAGCCATGCCCTACGCCTTGCAGTACACGAGCGGCTACCACATCTCCCTTGTAATCAATGTCAAACTCTACGACAACCGTGCCTTCGGCTTCGGCTTCCATCGCCCGCTGGGGGTAGCGCAGGTTTTGTTGGATGAACTTGCCCATTTCTTTCGGCCCGCCGGGGTATTCAGGCTGACGGACGAACACGGTTTTTTTCTTGTCTTTTTCCATAGCGGCAAAGAAACGACAGTAGGGCCAGTTCTGGGTTATGAGTGATGAGTTATGAGGTGGCTACGGCAAAACCTCATAACTCATAACTCATAACCCCCTTTCTAAGTTTTCCAGAAACCGGCGATGGCGAAGGTATTTGTCCAGCACCATGAGCGTGATTAAAACCAGCAAGGTGGGAAGCAGCAGTTGTAACACTCGGCCATCAAGCCCTAAGTTGCCAAAATTCCATTCGGGCAGTTGCCACTTCGGTGTCTCGAAGGGCAGTTGTACACTTTTGGGCCAAGGTATGCGAGCAATCACCGAGATCAGTGCGCTGACGATGAACAGCCCGAAGGCCGCTGCTACGCTGAACACGATCCAGTCGCGGTTGGCTGGTGCTTGGTAGGCTTGCATTTGTTCGCCCGCCCAAGCCGCCATCACGCCATCCGCAAACCCCGCACGGGGTTTTTCCAACGGCGTGGCATGGAGTTGAGCCCGAAAAGCCAGTACCTCCTGCAACTGGGCTTGCAAGTCGGGGTTGGAGCGCAGCAGCGCGTCCACTTCGAGGCGCTCGGTTGTGCTGAGTAGACCGTCGGCGTAGTCCCAGAGGATATCTTCGTTGATGAGCATGGTCGTAGTTGTTGGTTGTTGGTTCTTGATCGTTGGTTCTTGGTGGCCGGTGCGCCCGACACTGAAAACCAACAACTAAAGCCCAACTCACAATTCGTCGGCAAATTTAGTGTCCATGATGATTTTGAGGCGTTGGCGGGCGCGACAAAGTTTGGTTTTGGCATTGGTCAGGCTAAGGTCGGTCATCTGGCAAATTTCTTCGAGGCTGTGTTCGTAAAGGTAAAACAGGGTGATCACATTCGCGTCGTCGGGCGAAAGTTGAGCGATGGCTTTTTTAATAGTCGTTTGACGGTCAATTCGTTCGAGGTTTTTCGAGGCATCGGGTGTGCTAAAATCGGGCAGGTGCAGGGGTCGGTCTTCGTCGTCGAGCGAGCGGATGTCGGGCTGATTTTTTCTCAAAAAATTGAGTGCCGTGGAGCGCACGATTTTGTAGAGCCAAGTGCTGAATTTCGCTTCGCCCCGAAACTCAGGCAGGTAGCGGAAGGCCCGCAGGAAACTGTCCTGCGCCACCTCGTGGGCATCTTCGCGGCTTTTCACGAGCCGAAAAGCCAACGTAAACGCGTACTGCTCGTAGCGGCGCACGAGCATCCCGTAAGCTGTTTGTCGCCCGCCGAGGGCCTGTTGGATAAGCGTTTCGTCCGAAAGTATGGCTGCCATGTTGTTTGCCCGCTGTGCGCCATTGGGCGGTGGGCGGTGCGGTTTGCCGTTTTTGTTTGGCTGTGGGGACAGACACGGTTGGGCGGGGCAAGGTTACAGTTTTGACGAACAAAAACCCGGCGTAGTGAGGCGATGACTCCAAGTCACTGCCTCACTTGGCTTGGCATCCTGCCATCTGGGGGAGGTTAATCCGTCAAAAATACGGCAAGTTCTCGTACCACCGCCGCCACATCCACCTGCTCGATGGCATGTCGGCTGCCCGGTATTTCCCGATAAAACCCTTGCGGTAGCAAATCAGCGACGTGCTGGCTCTCCTCCGCGCTCACCGTATTGTCGAGTTCGCCGCGCAGCACCGCCACCGGGCAGGCGATTTGGGCAAATGCCTCCGGCGGCAAACCCATGCCATTGCCCAGATCGTGGAGAAAATCAGCAGTACGTTGGGCCACCAATTTCCAGTCTGCCGGAGCGTGGGCCAATGTCAGTGCAGCAGCCAGTTGGGGGGCTTTGGCCTCGATTTTTTCGGTATCAAACATCCCGCTCATGCGGGTGGCCACCTCTGGCGACCAGTCTAATTTGCTGTTCAGCGTCGCCACACAGCGCACCCGGTCGGGGTATTTCCAAGCCAGCCACAGCGCAACGTAGCCGCCCATGCTGTAGCCGAACAGGTCGGCCTGCGCCTCGTTTTTTTCTGCTAAAAAAGCCAGCACCGCCTCAGCAAACCGCTCTATGGAATAGGGCGCATCGGTGGGCAAGCCGCCGTGACCGGGCAGATTGAGGGCAAAAACGGGCGTTTTGGGCGAAAAATGTGAGCGAAACGCATCAAATTGGGCGGCAGAGCCGAGTGCGCCGTGCAAAAACAAAAGCATATCAGAGCGTGGATGGGTAACAGGTTGATCTTTTTCTTCGATGGAGGGCTGGGCTTGAAACACCTCGTGAAGGATTATTTTCTGACCAGAAGTTGTTTAGGAACTGTTTTAAAAAGAGGAGATCGGCGTATAATGTTGAGTTGACCAAAACTTGAAATGATGCAAACTCAGTTCACAGAGCTGTCCGATTCCCAGTGGGAGGTTCTGAAAGATATCTTGCCCCAGCAAAGGAAACGCAAATATGATTTGCGCCAAATCACGAACGCCATTTTGTACCCGCACCGAGTGGGCAGCCAATGACGGCGTAAGACGCCTACTATATCCTCGTTATTTTTCTCCGAAAAGTAGCCCGTGCAGCAAGTGCCATGCCTAACAGCAGCAGTTCCAGCAGCCCGCGAAACAAGTAGGATGTAGGCAAAATCTCCCGAAAATTGGATGGGCAAATCTGCACGGCTGGCAGCGCGTAAGTGGACTCTTCGCTGCCGTAGCCAGCCGCGTCGCCCGACGCGGAAGCGGCAGAGGATGGCGCCGCCGCCGATGGGGCAGCGGCTTCTGCGGCGGGTGGGCTCAGCAGTTCGGCGCGGCGGGCAGGTGCCGAGGCCGCAAGATCGCCCGCTTGGGCAGCAACGGGAGGTGCAAAAAGGAGGCTGCCCGCAAGCAAGCAGACGAGCGCAAGGGTGACGTGTCGCATGGCGTGAAAAAGTTGGAGGGTGAATGTCAAGTTAGGCGGTGACTTTGAGTCACCGCCTAACTACTCGAGGGTTACTTCGCTGTGTAGAAATAGTACGTCGCCGTATAAGCCACCCGCACCTCTTTGCAGCAGCCGCTCGCGTCGCAGCAGCCTTCTGGGGCCTTGCCGCCGTTGGTGTCCAAGCGCTGGATTCGGGTCACTTTGCCGAACATCCCGCTGCCTTCGCCTTTCGCTTCCACGAGCAGCCAGGGTATCGCGCCTGCGCTCGGCGAGTCCACTTTGCCTTTGGGCTTGCCGCCCGGCAGCACTCCCGTCACTTTGCTGTCGTCGCCTTTCAGCACCGACTTCCAGTGCGGCCCCTTGCCGTGCGTACCCACGAGTTGGCCTTTTTCATCAAACAAGTCGGCGATTGGCTCTTTTGGGAACCACTTGTTCTTGCCCACCGGGTCGACGGTGTCCTTGCGGCACTCGTAAATCTGGAAGCCAACGGCCTTCAAGGAGAAGGCGAGTTTTTCTTTGGCGGGGTCTGTTTTCAAGGCATCTGGCACTACCTGGGCGTAGGCGGGTTTTTGGGCATCGGCTTGGCAGCCGACGAGGAGCAGGGCTAAGTAAATGCTGGCGAGGGCTGCTGAAAAGGTGTTTGTCATGGATGTTGAATTTGAAAAGTGAGAAGTGGCGGCTGATGAAGTTTGATCATCAACTTTGCCCCACAAAGGTCGGGAGCGAAACAGGGAGCCTAAACCACATGAAGATGTGGCGGTTTAGTGAGGCCGTGACTTGAAGTCACCGCCTCACTTGACTTGGCTTAAAAATCTGAAAACCAATGCATTAAAATCAGTAGGAAAAATTTCCTGAAAAAATCCGCAGGAATTCTTTCCTACGAAACATTTCCTACCCACCTTTGCCCCATGAAATCACGCAACACATCGCCGGGCCAGTTGCCCGAACCCACCAAATCGGAGTTGGAAATCTTGCAGGCCCTCTGGGAAAAAGGCCCCTCCACCGTGCGCACCGTCAACGACGCGCTCAACGAGCATCGCCGCGACGTGAACTACTCCTCCACGCTCAAACTCATGCAGATCATGCTCGACAAGGGCCTGCTGGAGCGCGAAGTGGCCGGCCACATCCACACCTACAAGCCCGCCCACCCCCGCGAGCAGATGCAGGCACAAGTGATCCGCAACGTGGCGGACTTGGCGTTTGGCGGCTCGGCCTCTTCGCTCGTGCTGCGGGCGCTGGGCAGCGGCGAGACCTCGCCGGAGGCACTGGCCGAGATCAAGGAGATGATCCGGCAGATCGAAGAACAGGCGAAGAGGGAGTTATGAGTTATGAGTCATGCCGTGACTCAGCAAGCATAAATCCATTAGCCAGCAAGCAAAAACCGCCCTAACTCCTAACCTACACCTCCTAACTCATAACTGCTATGCATCTCCTCCCACCACAGTTTGGCCAAGCCATCGGCTGGGCAATACTCCACTCGCTCTGGCAAGCCATGCTCATCGCCATCGTAGCCGCCGCTGTGATGGTGTTGCTTCGCCAGAAAAAAGCGGCCGTTCGGTACCGCATAGCGGGCCTGAGCCTCGGCCTGATTTTGCTTTCAGCGGTCGCCACTTTTTGCTGGTACGCGCAGCAGCCTGAGCCTGCGATGAGCGGCATAGACACTTCTTTGAAAGCAGAAATCTTGGCTAACCCAAGCCTTGCCGACGGTAGCATTTTGGCAACAGAGCAGCCTGTGGAAGCCAGCCCAAGCCTCGGCCCCGTCGAAACCGTGCAAGCCTATTTTGAGCCGCACATTTCCCTCATCGCGGTGCTGTGGTGCCTCGGTTTTGCCCTCTGCCTGCTGCGCTTGCTGGGCGACATCGGGCAGGTGTACTACCTGAAAACCCAGCGCAACTTCCCCGCCGACGAGTACTGGGCCGACATGAAGGATGGCCTGCTCCGCAAGGCCGGCTTGAACAAAGTGGTGGCACTGGTGGAGTCCACGCTCGTGCGCACGCCGCTCGTGGTGGGCCACCTCAAACCGTTCATCATGTTCCCCATCGGCCTGATCAACCGACTCGATCCATTTGAAGCAGAGGCGATTATCGCACACGAGATTGCGCACATCGTGCGGCGCGACTACCTCTTCAACATCCTCCAAAGCCTCGTGGAAA
>JAYSUY010000755.1:0-10496 GCA_043718855.1 Saprospiraceae bacterium
CAGATGCGCATGGCCACGCTCACCCTCCCCCTGACCAGTTTTTCTGCAAAAATCCTACTCAAGGAGCGCGGCGGCCTACCCATCATTTTGGGTAGGCGCGGCGACCCCTTAGTGCCACACCTCATGTCGGCCAGCCGCGCCGCCGACGAACTCGACACCGCCTCCATTGCGATAGATTTTGAGATGCCCGAAGTGTTCCGGCTGCACGTCCGCGAGCGAATGCTCGGCTGCTGCGCCGCCCTCCATGCCCATCACAAAGAGCAAATGTTGCGCTTCGCCTGGGCCATGTCGCTGGCGGGCTGGGAAGTCTCCAAAGCCCTCAGATACTTCATGGATTTGCACGGGCTGGACGAGGAGGATTACCCCTTCGAGAATGCACTACGCGCTTGGCAGCGGTTCTCGGCAACGAGAAAAGACCTTTTTCAGAAAAAAAGCGTCCGCTCCTCCGCACTGGCCGTCCTGAAAACCGGACGGCTAAAATTGGAGGGCCTCACCAAGCCACCCGAATTGCCCATCTTGTACTCCGCCGAAAAGTTGGACACCCTGTTTGGCCTCGTCAAGCCGAAAATAAAGGCACTCCGCCCAGCCTACCCCGACCATGTGCTGCTGCAAGTACACATCTTCATCTACGCGGCGCGGGGCGGGCGCAACTACAAGAAGCTGCAAGAGCGTTTTCGACGCTCCGAACGGCGCATCCGCGAGGCCAAGCGGCGGGTACAGGGCTACATGGACACCGATCCGAACTTCAAAGCCGCGATGTTCGAGGTGTTCCTACCCTCTGTCCTTTCGGAGGGGCGGCAGTAGCCGCCACCTTCGCAACGTGATTCATGATCTCCATGCGATAGAGAAATGGTGCCACCGCGCAGGCGGTGGCATACAAAGAATCCTGCTGGTCGACCCGAGCGACTTAGTGGCGCAGCCATCATGGGCGTTCGTTCCGGACGTGGCTGCGCTGTCGTTCAAGCCCGGCAAAACCGCCTACGCCTTCGAGCACCAGTTGCGCACCGCCCGCCTCGAGGACGACACCCCCATCAACGAGCAGCCCGGCGACTTCATAACGTACACGCTCACGGCGGGCATCAAGCCCGTGCGGGCCGATGTGGAATTGCTGCGGCTCAAACTGCTCAACCGCCGCATCCATGCTGTAGTGCGCTACCAAGACGGCTACCAACGGCTGCTGCCCAATATCCGACTCCGCGCGAAAAGCGACAGCGGCGCACGGCTCACCGACCGCAACGGCTACACCTTCACCGGCACTTGCCGTCTCCTCTCGGCGGCTCCGCTACTCGGCACCACGCCACCCGTCACCGGCGGAGGCTCCATCCCGCCCGACCCGACGGTGTGCGATGCCGCAGTCGTACCAGTGTCCGTCACCATCACCACGCCCACCTACACATATAATGTACCGTCAGGCCGTTGGCTCGTCGGCTTAGAGTTGGTCGGCACGGCAAATCAGGAAGTCAGCATCGGCCTATCCGCCCTCGGCAACGAGGTGGACGGCCCGGTGTTCGTCGAGGGACTGCAAACGTGGGTGGCCGACATCAACAAAATTCCATCGTTCACCTCCTACAACCTGCATTTCAGCGGGTTGGCGGGTACCAACACCCTAAGGCTATGGCTGCTCGCATAATGGTCACGGATCAATCCTTTTTCTCTTTCTCCGTGCCAGCGGGCAAGATGCTCTTGGGCTGGGAAATGCGCGGCGACGCTGTGCAGGAGGTGTCTGTCGGGTGGACACCCTACGGCACCGAAATCGCACCGCCCACGCCCATGCTGCCCAGCGTTCCGGCAGCGGGAAAAGCAAACAACAACTCCTCGGCCGCCGCCCATGTCGTGTATTTCGCGGGCATGGAAGGCACCAACACGATACAACTATGGCTACTCGGATAACCCTTGTTTTCGCGCTGTGCGCAGGGCTGTCCGTGTCGGCCATGGCCCAAACCATCACCACCGATACGAAGGACTACCAGACCGCCCGCAAGCGGCTCTACCTCGGCACAGACACCTTCGCCTACTTCACCGTCATCCGGCAGGTGATCTCCATCGCGTCGGCACATAAGCACGTCCCCACCGCGAAGGCTGTGTACGACTATCTGGAAACCTTCCGGACAGTAGCGGACGTGTCGGCTACGCCGAATGCCGCAAAAATTAAGATTAACAACACGAACAGCACCGGCGTGACTCTCGTCGGCACCGATGGGCTGAAAGCGGAGGCCATTACCTCCGGGCAAGTTGACCTGAGCCTCCGCGACAACAGCGTGAACGTAGGCAAGTTGGCCGCATCGGGCGCGACTACAGGGCAGTTCCTGAAATGGAGTGGCACGGCTTGGATACCCTCAGCGGGCAGCGGCGGGTATGTGTACGTCACCGCCAATTCCTCGATCACGGCAGCGGTGAACACTGTGCTGATCCCTACGCTCTCGGCCAGCATCACCCTCGGCTTGCCCACCTGCGATGCCACGAACGACGGCAAGCAATTCCTTTTCCAGAAATCTGGCACGGATATCTCTTTCGGCCTGACGATAGACCCCAGCGGCTCGGAGCAATTCAGCGATGGGGCCACCACCAAGACTATTTTTTCCACCTCTGAATTCACTTGCACGTGCCGCTTTGCCAGTGGCACGGGCGCGTGGTTCTACAATTTCTAATTTCACTATGAAAAAGCACATCCTTTTCGCGCTTTTCGCGCTTTTTGCTGGTGGAGTGGCGGCACAAATTCCCGCCATCCGAAACGCCACCGTGATCGGATTCGCCAACGGCGATACGACTTACAACCGTTCTGCACAAGATTTCAAAACGTGGATGGCGGCGGGCGGCGGGACGGTGACCAGCGTAGGGCTGGCACTCCCTGCCGACTTCACCGTTTCTGGTTCACCGGTGACGGGCACCGGTACCCTAACTGGAACCTGGGCAAGCCAGACGACCAACAAGGTTCTTGCCGCACCCAATGGCAGTACAGGTACGCCAACCTTCCGAGCCTTGGTGGCAGCGGACATCCCGACGATTGCCGCCTCTCAGGTCACGGGAGCCAACCTAACCGCTGCATCTACGAAAGTCACCCTCACAGGTGGCACCGGTGCGGTATTAGCCGCCACCACCGTAGACGTGAACGAGGCGAACCTGACGCTCAATAACATCGGCGGAACGCTCGGAGTCAGCAAAGGTGGCACAGGGCTTACCTCACTTGGTGGCGACGTGACCATACTCGGCAGTAACGGCACGGCCAACATCTACTACACTCCAGCAATCACCAACACATCGGCTGCTATTGCATTCGCCAGAAGTGGCACTACAATGAACTTAAACGTGCCGGATGCGGATGCGGCATTTCGAGGCACTGTAAGCACTGGCACTCAGACTTTTGCGGGTGCAAAAACCTTTACGGGTGCGGCGGCCTTTTCCAGTACGGCCACTGCCGCGGGATTGCTCACGGGCAATGCGGGCGTGGTAGGCGCGGCCACCGCCTCCGTTGCCGCCGTGAACGCCGCTGGTGTTCGAGATGGTGATTACGTCACCACCACCGCCAACCTAACCGCCGACCACACCAATAACGTGATCACAGTGGGGACGCTTACGGCGGGCATCACCGTAAGCCTTCCCGGCTGCAACGCTACCCGCGACGGGTGGGAATATGAGGTGACGAAAGAGGGAACAGACACCTTCGGGGTAACTATCGACCCAAGCGGCGCGGAAACCATCGGCGGTTCCACGACAAAAGTGCTGTACAGCCAGTATAATTCTATTCGCTGCAAGTGCAAGAGCGGCACTACGTCTTGGACGATAATAGGAAACTAACGCCCATGAGCAAGCACATAAACATACTATTCGCGCTGCTCCTGATCGCTGGCCCGGCGTTCGGGCAGTTGCCTACACCGACTACATCCAGCGAAATAAGACTACGGGAAGGGACGAACTACTGGTATGCGCCGCTCAGCACTTTGCCTGGGCTACTACCATCCGGCACCAGCGGGCAGACGCTGCGGCACGACGGGAGCGCGTGGGTGGCGAATTCCGTACTCTTCAACGACGGCACTAATGTTGGTGTCGGCAACAGTGGCTCATTTCTAACCAGCGGGCGGTTAGAGGTGAACAAGTCTTATACGAACACCACAGATGGCAACTTGGTGCTTACTGGCAGTTTGCCCGTTTTTACAATCCGAAACAGCAGTTACAGATTTGCGCTCGCATCTAACTACCAGTCGAGCGACATCCTGACTCTGTTGGGCAACCCAACCGCCAACGAAAATCCTACTTCTACTTTAATGTCCTGGCAAGCCAACGGGGATGTTAAGTTTTTCGGTGCCAAGTTGTCGTCGGATGTGGGGCGGGTGAACGTCGGAGGAGGGGGCAGTTCGTTCGGCGCAACGGAAGCCCCCACCGGAGTGGGCTTCTATGCGAGCATTACAGGAGGGCAGAGATTCCGCATAGAAGGTTCTTCCGGGCTTTCCTATATGGACTTCTACACGCCTAACTCTGGCAGCAATCGCAACTTTTCGTTCGCCACTAGCTATATAGGCCCCGGCGATTTTTGTTTGCTTCGATCCGACGCTGCTGGGGGAACTCCAGGAACCGTTATTTTCGGGGCCAATGGTGACGGCTTGGGCATCGGAACTGGTACGCCCAGCCAAATGCTCGACGTGAACGGAGCATTCCGCCTGCGCGGCGCGCTCTACGACGTAGCGAACTCCGCTGGCGCAGCCGGAAAAAACCTCTCCAACACGGGCAGCGGGGTGCAGTGGAAGACGGCCTTCACCGCCACAGGCGCGGGCGCGGCGAGCAGCGGCGATTCGCCCACACTAAATCTAAACAACACTACCGCCACCACCGGCAAAAACTGGCAGTTCCACTCCGCCAACGCGGGCGGGCTGAGCATCGGCAACGCGACTTTGGGCGACGTTATCGGGTTCAACGGCACCACGGGTGCCGCGACGGTGTACGGCGAACTAACCCTGCTAAACGCCGTGTCGTTTTCTGGCGACATCGCCCCGACCAATATCTCCGGTACGACCAACAACTACGCGCCTACCGGTTTCAGCACTGCGAGCACCCTGCTGCAAACCAATTCCAGCGGCGCAATCGTAACTGGCATCGCCGGTGGCATCGATGGATGGTGGCTTACGTGGCACAATACTGGCTCCAACAATCTCATTTTCCGCAACGAAAATGCGCTCTCCACAGCCGCCAACCGCTTGCTGCTCGGTGGTGGAGATTTGACGCTTCGGGCCGACGGCACTGCCGGATTTCGGTACGACGCTACGGCTTCGCGGTGGCGATTGGTGTACATCACTTCATTTTCGAGCGGGGCGAAAGTATACGAGTTCATTACAGGCACCGCCAACTTTCAGTTGGACATTCCAGCAGGGGCGAAAGCCGCTGACATAACAGCGGTTGGTGCAGGCGGCGGCGGTGGCAGCGGTCGCAAGGGAGCCGCAGCATCAGTGCGGTGCGGCGGCGGCGGCGGCGCAAGCGGTGGCTACTACCACATTATGTACCCGCTGGAAGGCTCTGACGCGGCGATTTTTTACGTAAATGTCGGCACTGGTGGCGCGGGCGGCGCGAGCGTAACGACCAACTCTACCGGAGGAAACAACGGCGATTCGGGCGGAGAGACAGATGTTCGAGTGGATGGAACCGCCACAACAGACCGAATCTTCAGGGCCGGAGCGGGTAGCAACGGAGCGGGTGGCACAGCGTCAAGTGGCACAGGCGGTGCTGCATCGATCGCTACACAGATTGCGTCTTCTGCTGGGGCCACAGCCAGCACCGTTGGAGGAAACTCGAACGCCACATCCACCAGCAGCAACGGAACCGCTGGAGGTGGCGGAGGTGGTGGAGGGGTTACTACTGCTAACACACCGGGCAACGGGGTGGTTGGTGGCTTCGGTGCGCAATCTCTGCAAGATGGCGGTGTTGCCAACGGCGGCACTGCGGCGGCGATTTCAAAAAACAGGGACACGGGCGGCGGCGGCGGCGGCGGCAACGGAAGTCATACAGGCAACGCAATCGCTGGTGGTGCAGGTCGCAGAGGAGGAGGCGGCGGAGGAGGCGGCGGCTCCACAGACAGCGTAGGCAACTCTGGCGCGGGCGGCGCGGGCGGCGACGGCTATGTGAAAATCGTATTTTTCTTCTAAAAATGGCAAAAACTACACTTTTTTTCCTTCTCGCCCTCTGGGCCAGCCCCCTGCTCGCACAGCGCACCGAGGGCATCCGTTTGGATAGCGTGTCGCCCACCCGGTGGTACTTCGTCCGCTCAGCCGTCACCCAACTGCCCGATTCCTCGCTCGTCTTGGACGAGCAGTGGAAGCATTTCAACACCGGGAAAAAGGCACGGGCCTATGTTCGGGAGATGTACCAGGTCGAAATCGCGCAGGATTCTGCGCGGGTTGCGCGGCTGCAAGGCGACATCGCGGACAAGAAAAAGGAGAGGGCCGAAATCCTAAAAAAGGACAAAGGCAAAAGCCCGGCGCGCTCGACCGAAGCGCCAACGCCTCCAAAACAACCCGCTAAAAAACCGAAACAATGACGACGACACTGCTCCTGGTGCTATCGCTTCGGGTGGGGCCAGACTCTTTGCCCCCGAAGCCTTCGCTGCTGGCGCCGCCTACTGAGCAACCGCCCACGTTTTTCCTGGTGCCGACGAACCCGCTGGCACCTGCGAAGCGCGTAGGCCCCGGCGACTCGGTGTGGTGGCAGGGGCGGCTGTACCTGCCCGCCAAGCCCGTGCCGACGAAGCGCGAAGGTGGCGCGGGCATCCGGCGGCACATCGCGCCGCTGTCGCTCGCATTTGTGGCGGGCGCGTCGTGGGGATTGCACGAAACCATCTCGCACCACTGGCCCGCCTTCGAGCGAAGACACCCCGGCGCGAACGCGCAATGGTGGAACCCAGCCGAAAGTTGGCGAAACAAGTACCGGCACGGCGACCCGGAAAGCGGGCGCACTGCGGTTCCGGTGCAGATCACCGATGCGAAACACTTTCTGGTGCTGGCGCACAACACGACGCTTTTTGGGGCGGGGGTGTGCGTGGCACTTGGAGGGAAGCGGCGCAAGTGGTGGCGGTACGCGCTGGACGCTGGTGCTGCGCTGGCGGCGTACAGCGCGGGGAATTTTCTCACCTACAACATTTTGTACAGACCACCATGACGAACGAAGAAATCATCGCGCCCTACTTCAAGCCCAGCGAGTTTACCAGCGACGGCAAGCCCGCGCTGGCAAACATGAATCCCGCCTTCCTGCGCAAGTTGGTGACGCTCCGAGAGCGTTGCGCCTTCGCCTTCCTGCTAACCAGCACCTACCGCAGCCCGGCGAAAAACAAGCGGGTGGGCGGTGCGCAAAACTCCATGCACTTGCTGGGCCGGGCGGCAGACATCGCTTGCAGCGGCGGGCGCGTCCGATGGGAAATCGTGCGCCACGCCACGGAGATGGGGCTGAGTGTGGGCATAATGGAGAACGCCATCCATGTGGACGACAGGGAAAGCCCCGTGTGCTTCCACTACTACGACAACTACCGCCGCAAGTAGTTTTTTGTGTTTTCTCATGTCCTATATTAGGTTTTTGGGTTCCCGGATATTCGTACCATGAATATCCACACGCTCCACCATGTACGCCGTTTCCGCTCGCAGCCCGTAGGGTTGGCGGGCGGGCGCATTGATGCGGAGGCGGGCATTATCCACGACGTGGTGATGGTGGAGGAAGGCCCGGCGAAGGGGCATGGAGTTCACTTGGACGCGGATTTCGTGGAAAACTTGGTGGCTTACGACCGCGCCAATTTCGCAGAGCGCGGGGTGAAAGCCCGGCTGGGCCACCCCGATATGTGCAGCAATGCGCAGGGCACCCAACTCGGATTTTTCCGCAACATCCGCAAGCGCAAGCAGGGAGACAAGATGCAGGCCATCGGCGATCTGCACCTCCTCGATGCCGCTGACCTCAGCCCCAGCAAGCCGAACGCCCGCGCCTGGGCGTTGCAGATGGCGGCGGAGGCTCCCGATTTCTTCATGTCCAGCATCGTTTTTTTGGGCAGCGGGTACTACCAGCGCAAGGGCAACAACCACAAAAAGCCCGTGCTGGAGGAGGCCGACTACGATGCCGAATTGCCGCTTTTCGTCGAGTTCGACGCGGAGAATGGCGCGGCGCACTTCAACACCGATCTGGTGGCGGATGGGGCCGCCACGAGCAGCCTGTTCAGCACGGGTGCCAACCCACACCTTTTCGTCTCGCGCGTCCACGAGTTCTTAGACGAAAATCCAGAGGTTTTTCAGTTCGCACAAGCGAATCCAGACCGGGTGCAGGAGTTGCTCCTGCGCCTCGGCATTGCACATACCACACCAGCACAGAAAAAAATGAGCAAGTTCTCACTAATGAAATGGCTCTCGGGCGAGCCACAAGAAGCCGATCCCACACCGGATGACCTGACGCGGTTGCGCAGCGAATTGAGCGGCGTAAGGGAAAGCCTCGCCGCGCTGAAATCGCAGGTGGACGGCCTGACCACCGAGCGCGCCGCGCTTACGGCGAAGGTGTCCGACCTGACGACGCAACTCTCTAACGCGCAAGCGGAGGTGACGCGATTGTGGGCATTGCCCGCTGCGCTGCCGACGGGGGGCGACACGCCGCCCGCAGGCACGGGTCAACTCGGCACCAGTCTTTCACGCGAAAAAGCAATGCCGGGGCTGAAAGCCATCGGCAAGTAATCATCCAGAAAAAAACATACGATGGCATTATCACAAAATCTAACCGAAGCCGCTGCGTATCAAGGCTTTGTCCGCGAGTTTTCTCAGGATATGCTTTCGCGCAGTTTTTTCGGAAACCGCACGGCGGGTATCGCAACACCGCACCAGGGTGTGCGCGGCAAAAAAGTGCTGAACATCCTCACCCTCGAAACCATAGGCCGCCGCTGGAACCTGACGTTCTCACCGCCAGCCAATACGGTGAAAATCTCTCCGCGCGAACTCGTGGTGGAGCGGTGCAAGTTCGAGTTCGAGTTCCTGCCGCAGTCGTTCTACGACACCTACCTCGGCGAGTTCCACAGGGGTTCGTTCAGCAACACTGACGACTTCCCATTCCAGTCGTTCATCATGGAGCGGGTGGCGCAAAAGAAGTCCAACGAAATCGAGAAGGCTTGGTGGGCGGGCGACAAGGCCGCCTCTCCCGCCTCGACCGACCCGCTTTCGGCGGTGATCAACGGCTGGTTGACGCTCATCACCGATGACCTCGCGGCTGGGACACCGAAACTCACCCCGGTTGTGACCTCCGGCGGCACGCTGACGGCGGCCAACGTGATCAGCACGATCGAGGCGATGTACGACCAGTTGTTGCCCGATTTGCAGGACATTGCGTTCGGCGTGTTCGTGTCTCCGAAGGTGTACAGCCTGTACCAGCGTGCGTACCGCGACCTGTACAGCAAGTACACCGACAACGCTCAGGATGGCCGGATGAAGTTGGACTTCTGCGACGGCGAACTGATTCGCACCCCCGGCATGGGCAGTAGCAACCGCATCCTGATGACCCCGAAGGAAAACCTGCACTACGGCTACGATGGTCTCAGCGACCCGGATGTTTTCAATTTCGAGAAAGACCACCGCAGCTTGCACTACTGGAGCGACTTCCTGATGGGTGTGGAGTTTGGCATTTTTGAACAAGGCTACATCGTAGTCAACGACCTCGCGTGAAATGGAAAAGAATCCAACCACAGCACCCGACAACGCGGCAGTGGCCGCTGCGACCGAAGCGCAGATGCAAGAGTTGCTCGAACTTCGTGACCGCGTGAAAGCGCTGGAAACAGATGCTCGCAGCAGTTCGATTTCCTTGCCCGGCGGGGAGATCGCCCCCGTGTTGCCGCTGGCTCGACCAGAATTTGAGCACGGCGGAAAACGCTACAAGTTTGCGCTGGCCCGCTTCATCTACAACGACAACATCGTGACGGCGGAAGCCGCCGCCGCTGACGAACGGCTGCTCGCCGAACTGCTGAAAAACGCACCAGGCATTTTTACCGAAATCACACCACTCACCACACCCAACACTTAGAAAAACATGGCTTGCGAATGTTCAGTGGCCGACATCGCCCGCGAGTGCGCGGCGAACGCGGCGGGGATGAAACCCCTTATTTATGTCACCTGTGAAGACGAGGTGGCCTCCATCTCTGCGGCCACAGACCAGAGCGTGGCAACCATCACGATGCGCTCCGCTGTGGCGGGCCCGCCCGCCGTAACGAAAGGCTATTTCCGCCGCTGGCATCCGAACGCCAAGTCGTTCGAGTTCAAGAGCGACCAAGACGTAGAGAGCGGCACTTGGAAAACGGAGGCGAAGTTCTTTATCCCGAAAACCACCAGCGCGAAAAGCACGGCGCTAACGGGCTTGGGCGAAGACAATAACATCCTCGTCGTTACCGACAAAAACGGCGCGAAACGCATCTTGGGCGAAATCGGCAGCCCCGCTAACATCTTCACCAGCGAGGTGGCTCAGCCGAAAAACTTGCCGATTGGCCGCGATTCTCGGGCAGTTGC
>JAYSUY010000756.1:0-3668 GCA_043718855.1 Saprospiraceae bacterium
CGCCTCGAAGCACTCCTGAACTTCCAGACGATGGTGAGCGACCTCACGGGCCTGCCCATCGCCAACGGAAGCCTACTCGACGAGGGTACTGCCGCTGCCGAAGCGATGAATATGTTCTACTCCGAAAAAAACAAACGCGCCAAGCCGGGCCAAGAAGCCAACGAGTTTTTCGTGAGCGACAAAGTTTTCCCCCAAACCATTGACGTGCTGCGCACCCGCGCCCTCCCGCACGGCATTCGGCTGGTCATCGGCGACTGGACGGAGTACATTTTTTCCGAAAAAACCTTCGGCGTACTGCTGCAATACCCTGACCGCCAGGGTAATGTCGAAGACTATCGGGGCTTCGTGGGCCGCGCCAAATCGCACTCGGCATACGTCTGTGTCGCTGCTGACATCCTCAGTTTGGCCCTGCTCACACCGCCTGGCGAGTGGGGCGCTGACGTGGCGGTGGGCAACACCCAGCGCTTTGGCGTACCGATGGGCTATGGCGGCCCGCACGCCGCCTACTTCGCCTGCTCCGACGATTTCAAGCGCCAGATACCGGGCCGCATCATCGGCGTATCGGTGGACAAGCACGGCCACCGCGCCCTGCGCATGGCCCTGCAAACCCGCGAGCAGCACATCCGCCGCGAAAAAGCCACCTCCAATATCTGCACCGCACAGGCCCTGCTGGCCAACATGGCCGCCATGTACGCCGTGTATCACGGCCCCGACGGCATCCGAGGCATCGCCCAACGCGCCCATGACATGGCTGCCGCGCTCAGTATTTCCCTGAAAAACGGTGGCTACAAACTGAGCAACGCCCACTTCTTCGACACCCTCCGGGTAGAACTTTCCGAAGCCCAAGTCGCCGATATCCGCACCAAAGCGGAGACAGCAGGCATCAATTTTTTCTACGAAAAAAATGCTGTACAAATCGCCCTCGACGAGACGGCGACCGACGAGGACTTGCACGAAATTGGGGTGATTTTTCAGGTGAAAATCAGCCCCCCCCAGCCCCCCCGAGGGGGGGGAGAAGGCTCTGCTCTTAGCATCAGCGGAGACTCTGGCGGGGGTCTCGCCTCCCCCCTTTCGGGGGGGCTGGGGGGGGCTTTGCGCCAGAGCGAGTACCTCACCCACCCGGTGTTCAACTCCTATCACACCGAGAGCGACATGATGCGTTATGTCAAGCGCTTGGAAAACCGCGACCTCTCGCTGGTACACTCCATGATTTCGCTCGGCTCCTGCACCATGAAACTCAACGCGGCGGCGCAGATGATCCCCGTCACTTGGGACAACTGGTCGAACATGCACCCGTTCATGCCTGCTGAGCAGACCCAGGGTTATGCGCAGATAATCAGCGAGTTGGAACAGTACCTCTGCGAAATTACCGGCTTCTCGGCTTGCTCCTTGCAGCCCAACTCCGGTGCTCAGGGCGAGTACGCTGGCCTTATGGCCATCCGCGCTTACCACCAAGCCACTGGCGGAGCGCACCGCACCATCGCGCTCATCCCGTCGTCGGCACACGGCACCAACCCCGCCAGCGCGGTCATGGCCGATATGCAGGTCGTCGTGGTGCTTTGCGACGCTCGTGGCAACATTGACATGGCAGATTTGAAAGCCAAGGCCGAGCAGCACTCCGCCAACCTCGCTTGCCTGATGGTGACTTACCCCAGCACGCACGGCGTGTTTGAGACCAGCATCAACGAGGCTTGCGACATCATCCACCAGCACGGCGGCAAGGTGTACATGGACGGTGCGAACATGAATGCGCAGGTGGGACTCACCAGCCCCGCTGCCATCGGTGCCGACGTGTGCCACCTCAATTTGCACAAGACTTTTGCCATCCCGCACGGCGGCGGCGGCCCGGGCATGGGGCCAATCTGCTGCAACGACTCGCTCGCGCCTTACCTGCCGAACCACGTTTTTGCAAAAACAGGTGGCGCACAGGGTACGACTGCGGTTTCTTCCGCGCCCTGGGGCAGCGCGAGCATCCTGCTCATCTCCTACGCTTACATCCGAATGCTTGGCGCACAAGGCGTTACGAACGCCACGAAGTACGCCATCCTGAACGCGAACTACATCAAGGCCCGCTTGGAAGGTGCCTACGACATCCTCTACACCGGCGAAAATGGCCGCTGCGCCCACGAGATGATCGTGGATTTGCGTCCGTTCAAGTCGCTGGTAGGTGCCGAAGATGTGGCTAAACGCCTGATGGACTACGGCTTCCACGCGCCCACGCTGTCGTTTCCGGTGGCTGGCACCATCATGATCGAGCCGACGGAGAGCGAGAGCAAAGCCGAGATGGACCGTTTCTGCGACGCGCTGCTGGCCATCCGAGAGGAAATCGACGCCATCGCGCTGGGTGACTACGACACGGAGGACAACCCGCTGCACAACGCCCCGCATACTTGCGCCGAACTGACCAGCGATGATTGGAACCACCCGTACTCCCGCGAAAAAGCGGCATGGCCGCTGCCTTACTTGCGCGATGGGTTCAAGTTCTGGGCTACGGTGGGTCGAATTGATCAGGCGTTCGGGGACCGGAATCTGGTGTGTACTTGCCCGCCGGTGGAGGCGTATGCTTCGTAAAAATGGACAAGAAATGGAGGTTCGACTTGAAGTCGAACCTTCATTTTATAGATAAAAAGCGGCTGTCCGGGAGGTGTCCGGGGCAGCTGCTTTTGCTAGTTTTTTGGTGAAAACTAAGCCACGCTTGATTCCAAATAGGGCAAACGCATCAAAATCTGGAAGCCCCAGCGGGGCGTAGCATGGGTAGAAATGTTCCGACGACAGCCCACCAGCCCCAGCGGGGCGCAGCAAAAATAGGTGTCTGCTACGCCCCGCTGGGGCTTCAACCTTATGGGGCAATCTGTCTACCCATGCTGTGCCCCGCTGGGGCTTCAATACGGTATCAAACAGATTTTTACTTCAAAATTCGTGTCTAATCTGTCCAATCGGTTCCATCCGTGTCCCATTTTTATCGCGGTGGGTCGGGGCTAAATTGCTAATTTTTTTGCGCATTGATGTAGGCCAAAATAGCCTCCATATCCCCATCGGTCAGGTCTGAAAAATTGGTCATCAGCGTAGGTTGCCACTTTTTCCACACCTCTACAGCGCGGGGATGCTTGGCTTTCACCATCGCTTGTGAGTTGCGGATGTAGGCGTACAAATCCTTGCGGAGGTACTTGCCCCAATGCTCCGTCACGTCGCCGAGGGCCGGGCCGGTGAGGTCGTCGCGCATGTTTTTGCTGTGGCAGGCGGCGCAGTTGGCGATGAAAAGGTCTTTGCCGCGCTGTTGCTTGGTGCTGAGGGGAGTACTAGTACTTTTAGTGCCGCACCACCCGCTGGTTTTTGGTGCGAACCCATTCCTGCCGTTGTGTTCGTACAGCACAAGCAACAGGATCGCAAGCACAGCGACCATGATGCCGTAGAGGGCCATTTTGATGGCGGATAAAGTGGCTTCGATGTTTTCCATGTTTCAAAGATATGGGCAGGTTCAGATGCGGCCAAGCCATCCCACTTTCTGGTTCATTCCGCTCATATTCGCTCACCTGCACACCCATCAACGCTCCAAGCGCAGGCTGCGTTATGTCGCTACGGAGCGTCATTGATAAGTATTGGAGGTTCGACTTCAAGTCGAACCTCCAATTTCGAGTAAGTTTAAAAAAGCGGCTGTCCGGGAGGTG
>JAYSUY010000757.1:0-3668 GCA_043718855.1 Saprospiraceae bacterium
TCCAAAAAGCGGTCAAAAACTACGCTGAGCGCAAGTAATGCTTCCTACTTGGCGGTTCAAACCAACATTTTAAAAGTCATGGCAACCAAAATCAACATCAAGAGCCTCCCCGTAGGCTACCAATCCATCATCTCCAACGGGCGGCACGCCATTGTCGGCGACGAGCCACTCACGAGCAAAGGCACCGATCAGGGTTTTTCTCCCGAAGACCTGATCCTCGCCGCGCTCGCTTCTTGCAAAGTGAGCACGGTGCGCTTCGTGGCTCGGAAAAAAGGCTGGGAAATCCGCGACATAGATGCGCAATTGGAGATGAAAGTGAACCGAAACCCCGACCGCTCGCTCGCTATGAAGGTGCAAGTGGTGATCAAGATCGAGGGCGACCTGACCAATGAGCAACGCGCCGAACTGCTTCGTGAGGCGGACAATTGCTACATCCATCGGATGGTCAAAGGTGAGTGGGACATCGCAGAGGCCGTCGCTTTCACAGAAACAACCGGAATCTAATCACCTTTCTAAACTTCTAACAGTGGACCTTTTCTTAAAATATTATACGCTTGACTGGCTGGCAATGGGCTTGAGTTTGTTGGCTGTTTACTTATTGGGCAATAAAAACAAACTCGGTTTTATCAGTTTTTCAATAGCCAACGCCTTATGGGTTTTCCTGGGTTTCTTCTTGATGGATAGTTTAGGAATTGGCATTGGGAACATCGTTTTTCTAATGATGAACATTCGAGGATTTATCTCTTGGAATAAGAACAACAATGGGTAATCTGGCTACACCTCTCAAAGTTAGGTGCCGATTGAATTGCTGAAAAATGCGACACGAATTCCACGATCTGGCCTCTGGAGGCCAATTCCTGATGGCCGTCCGCGAGCCGGATTTTGCCCGTTACTTTTTTAGAGAGCGTGACAAGAAGTTCAATGCCATCGTCTGGAACCGGGGCAAAGCACAATGCCTCACCATTGACGAGATGCGCTTTGAAGTGCCTGAAAACACCTTTTTCAGCCTTAATGTCAGCCATTCTTTCCGGCTGGAGCGCTCGGAGGACGCGGTCATCTGGCAGTTCAACCGCGAGTTTTACTGCATCGTCACGCACGACGCGGAGGTGAGCTGTAGCGGCCTGCTGTTTTACGGCTGGCGCGAAGCGACTCCTATCGTTTTGGATGAAAAAGAAACGCGCAGTTTTGGGCTGCTCGCCGAGGTGTTTTGCGATGAGTTTGAAAACCGCGACAACATTCAAGGCGAAATGCTGCGCGTACTGCTCAAGCGTCTGATCATCAAACTCACCCGCTTGGTAAAATTGCAATCTGCAGCCGGAGGGCTGTCGGTCTCCGACCTCAACGCCGTGCGGCAGTTCAACCTCCTGGTGGAAAACAATTTCAAAAAACTCCACCAAGTGCAGGACTACGCCAGCCTCATGTTCAAATCGCCTAAAACGCTGAGCAACCTCTTTGCCCAGCACAGCGAAAAAAGCCCGCTCCAAATCATCGCCGACCGCATTTTCCTCGAAAGCAAGCGGCTGATACTCTACACCGACCTGTCTGCCGGGGAAATCGGCGCCGAAGTGGGCTTCGACGAGCCTGCGCATTTCAGCCGTTTTTTCAAAAAAATGTCGAGTCAAACACCTTCGGAATTCAAAAAATCAGTCCGTTAGGCCGTGTTGTCGGCTTCAGGCAGCGTCCCAAACAGCGCAAGTGGGCCTGTTTCCATCAAATATGGCTCAAAGCCGTAGGATGGGAACAGGCCCGCTTTTTTTGGGCCAACTTCATCCCTCTTTTTGGTGCGAAACCGCCGATTCGCCCACCCGTCGGCGCAGCTCTGGCAGCACCTCTTGTTCAAACCACTCGTTTTTTTTCAGCCAAATCCGGTTGCGCGGCGAAGGGTGGGGCAGCGGCAGGTATTGGGGCAAAAAACTGCGCCAGTTGCGCACCGTTTCAGTCAGGTTTTCGCGCATCCGCTCGCCAAGGTAGCGGTGCTGGGCGTACTGGCCGATGAGCAAAGTTAGTTTCACATCAGGCATTTTTTTCAAAATCCGTTCGTGCCAAGTCGGAGCGCACTCAGGCCGGGGCGGCAGGTCGCCCGACTTGCCGGAGCCGGGGAAGCAGAAGCCCATCGGCATAAGGGCGAAAATGGCGGGGTCGTAAAACTGGCTTTTGTCCACGCCGAGCCAGGCACGGAGATTGTCGCCGCTCGCATCGTCCCAGGGGATACCGCTGGCGTGTACCCGAGTGCCGGGGGCTTGGCCGATGAGGAGGATGCGGCTTTTTTCAGACAACTGCACGATGGGGCGGCAGCCCTGCGGCAGGTGGGCGCTACAGATTTGGCAGGCGCGGATGTCGGCGAGGAGTTGTTGCATGAGAGCGGTAGGTTTTGAAACGAGAACAAAAGTCTAAGGGGTTGACATAACTTTGCGCATCAGATCAAAGGAAAGCCTTTGGAGGGCCAAAAAATATAAAATCTCTACATTCTAAACGCATGGAAAGTACAACCAACAATGGCATCATCTCTTTCGCTGGCTCCGACACTGGGCAATGGCGCATTCTGTCCATGAATACTGTTGCCGGAAGCCCATTGGAACTGGCCAGTCACTTGGAAGTCATCCAAGGGGAGGCCGATTGGGGGGCTTTAGAAAACCCTAAGTGGGCGTTGCGGGCATTCGTCAGCAACCTGAGGTACACCTCAAGAGCCGAAAAAAACGTACTCGACCGCGAATCAAGAGGGCTGGCAAGCCCCGAATTCAACCATGCGGCTCTGATACCCATCAAAAAATCGACAGCATGGTGGCAATTGGCGCAAGACGAGCGGCGGCAGATTTTTGAAGAAGATTCGAGGCACATCGCCAGCAGCCTCCAGTATTTGCCTTTCATCTCGCGCCAGCTTCATCACAGCCGGGATTTGGGAGAAGCCTTTGACTTCCTGACTTGGTTCGAGTTTTCATCGGAACATGACCAAAAATTTGACGCATTGTGCCAAACCCTCCGACAAACTGCCGAATGGAAGTACGTTGAGCGCGAGGTGGACATCCGATTGGAAAGGGTAGGGGCTGGTTTCTAAGGTGGCAAACATGAGTTGTACCCCTAAAAAAGACATGAGCCACCCCGATCCCGAAATATTGGGACGAGATGACTCATGTCTGTGTTTTAAGATGTCTGCTTACTTCTTCGACAAGGTTTTCCAGTTCGCCTCCGCTTTGGCGTGCATCCCTTTTTCATCGGCCAGCCAAAGTTGCTTCGCGTCCACTTCGAGGTCGTATAGGAAGACGTAAAGTTTGCCGTCGGTGACCACAAATTTGTTCGGGTCGGTACGGAATTTTGCGCCCACCGCGATGCCCGTCGCGCAGTAGCCGCCGTATTGCGGGACGTACTTCGCTGGGCTGGCATCAAAAGCCGCTTTTTGCTTGGTGTCCGTGAAGTAGTAGGCAAAACCGTCGTGCGTGCTTTTGAATTCTTTCGAGCCGCGCTGTGCCAGATTGAGGTCGAGGTAAGACACCGGGCTGTATCCCTGAAGCGCGATCTTGGTCGCATCGGTGTTGAAATCGGTGGTTTGGGCTTGGGCAAAAACGCTGGTCAAGGCCAGCGCAATGGTCAAAAAAATGCTGTTGAGTTTCATTTTTAAAAAATTGATTTTGAAATGATTGAATGAAAAATTTGGATTGGCACTGAGCGAG
>JAYSUY010000758.1:0-1341 GCA_043718855.1 Saprospiraceae bacterium
GCCGGCGACTGCCACTTCAAAAACAAGCAATACAACGATGCTATCGCCTACTACGACGAGGCGGTAAAGCGCAAATACGAGGGCTTTGAGTACGCTTTGTACCAAAAAGCGATGATCAAAGGCTTGCAGGGCAACAACCTCGGCAAGACCGACGACCTCGAAGACTTGGTGAACACTTACCCCAACAGCCGCTTCACGGACGAGGCACTGTTCCAACTCGGCGACACGTACATCCAGATGGACCGCGCCGACCAGGCCATACCGCCGCTGCGCAAGTTGGTGGCCGACTTCAGGGGCAAATCGCCGATGGTGAACCAAGCCCTGCTCTCGCTGGCCCTTATTGAGTACAACCGGGGCAACGCGCAGGCGGCCATCAGTTACAACAAGCAGGTTTTTTCCAACAACCCCGACAGCCCCGAAGCGGCGGCCGCCGAAGCCAACCTGCGCGAGATTTATTTCAAAGACCTGAACAAGCCCGACGAGTTTTTTGCCTTCATGGAGACGGTGCCGGGCCGTAGCATCACCAGTTCTGCAAAGGACAGCGTGACCTATCTTTCAGCAGAAGACCACTACCTCCGGGGCCGCTACCCGCAGGCGATTGACGCTTTCACTAACTACCTCACCAAGTTCCCCAACGGGCGCAGCACCCTCTCGGCGTACTACTACCGGGCGGAGAGTTACGGGGCGGACGGCGTAGCAAAGTACGCTATGGCACTCAAAGACTACGCGGCTGTGATAAGCAGAGGGCCGAGCCGTTTTTACCCAAAAGCCTGTGAAAAGGGGGCGCAGTTGGCATTTAGCGTAGATAAAAACTACGCACAATCCTTTGAGTTTGCCCGTAAGTGGGAGGAGAGCGCGAGCAGCGATGCGGGCCGCCTCGAAGCGCAGGGGCTGGCTTTGCAATCGGCTTACCTGACCAACAACTCGGTGAGCGTGGGCGAGTACGCCGACAAAATCAACCGATCTAGCCTCGCTTCGCCGGAGCAGCGCGCGCTGGCCAATTTCTACGTCGGCAAAATGGCTTACGACAAGGGCGACTTCGCCCGCGCCTACCCGGCCTTGCAGAACGCTGCGCAAAACGGCAAGTCGGAAATCATGCCCGAAGCCTACCACCTGCAAGCCCAAATTCTGTACAAGCAGCGCAAGTACGACCAGGCGGAGGAGTTCCTCGGCGACGCGAACAAGGCCAGCGCGGGCTACGACGACTGGATTGCCCGCAACCTCATACTGCTCTCGGATGTGTACGTGGAAAAGGGCGACAAGAACTCCGCCACCGCCGCGCTCGAAGCCTTGCTCGAAAATTACAAGGGCGATCCGGCCATCATCAACTTCGCCAAACAG
>JAYSUY010000759.1:0-3655 GCA_043718855.1 Saprospiraceae bacterium
ATCACCCTCCTCCTCGCCCTCGCCCTCCTCAGCCCCGCAGCCGCGCAAAAAGGCTACGCCGTGCAGGACACCATCACCTTCCAGGACATCAAACGCTCCTGCGTACCGGGCATTGGCTCCTTCCTAAAATTAGTGCTGGACACGCCCATTAAAGGCCAAAAGCCCCCAAAACGATACTGTCGGCTATACGAAAACGGCGAACTCATTGACCTTTACGAAGACTTTTCCGCCCAGCAAATATTCGAGTCGGTGCAGCAAGTGCGCTGGTTCGACAAGACGGCCCGGAGCATCTACGCCATCGAAACGCTCTACTTCTGCCCCGACACCGCCGCCCGGTGCGACACGGTGTTCCTCAACATCCTGCTCAAAGGCAGCGGAAGCGTTTTTCAAAAAAGGGAGTTTGAGGAGGACGTGGCCTACCTGACAGAAGGCCTTCCGAAAGACCCGACCAAGCCCCTGCGCTTCCCCAAGCACAAGTACCGGGCTTGGGTGACGGACCAGAACGGCGAGCAGTGGGTCGGGCGTTTCGCCGCTGCCCACGACGGATCGCTCTTTCTGAGCGTCGACCAAGACGAGTGGCACGAAGAGGTGGTAGAAATACCGCTCGACTCGATTTACAGCATCGGAACCTACCGAAAAGGCGCGCCGGCGGTCGGCATCGTGGGAGGCATCGTAGTGTTTTCTCTCATCGTGGGGGTGGCAGAAAGCACAGACACAGGCTCAAACGTGGTTGGTGCGGTCGCCATCGGCGCATTGGCCGCAGGCCCTTATCTGGGCTTCAAAAAACGCTGGTACAGGGTGGAGGGCGACCGGATACGCTTCCGAATCTGGTGTACGAGAATGTGCAACGCGAATTGAGCGGGCTGGCGCAGATGCCCCACTTTAGGTGTTCATTCCTCCTGCATACGATACAGTATAACTCGTTGAGTACCCTCGGGGTGTTGTCGGTACGCGAGTGGAATCTCTCAGCCCCAAGCCAGGTGGCATGTGTAATGTGCCAACAAACTGATCATTTGCAACCCGATTTTCAATTCTCAATTACCGCTCCGGTGTAGCCTCGGCACTAACCAACCCACTGCGCCGCCCACCACCAGCCCCGCCAGCACATCGGTCGGGAAATGCCTCCCCCCGCGCACCCGCAAACAGCCCATCGCTGCCGGAAGCGCGGCAGCACTGGCCCACACCACCGGTTTCCAGCGCGAGTCCGGGTGGCAGTCCGTCCAGATTTTTGCCGTGACGAAAGTGCTGGCAGCCAGCACCGAAGTGTGGCCGGAGAAAAACGAACGCTGCGCATCTTGGTTGATTTTGTCGCTCAGCGGCACACTGGGGTGGTAAGCATAGGGCCGGGTGCGGTGGCCCAATTCCTTCACCAAGTTGGTCAGGCCGATGGTGATCAGCACCGCTTCGGCGCTCATCACGCCCACTGCTGGGGCCTGTCGGCGCACTGCTGGGTCCAGCAGCAGCAGCGAGGGCCAAGCGGGCGAAGTGTACAGCAGCAGGTCGCTGTTTCGGCGGGCGCGGGCCGAGTTTTGGCGGGTAGCAAAGCGGTCGAGACTGTTGATGCGGCTTGCATTCAGCCCCATCACTTGCGCCTCCGACAACGGTGGATTGAGTGGGCCAGCGCGTTTCGCGGCGTACCACATCGTCACACCACCGCCGATGAGCGCGGCCTCTCGGCCCCAAGTCAGGCGGTAAGTGCTTTGTGCCAACCCGCTGACACTCAGCAACAAAAACAGAACTGAAAAAAAATGTTTCATTTTATTGACACAAAAAGTTTTTAAAAAATAACTTTGTCGGCTTTACCTGCCGAAGCGCCCAACGCGTAGGCGGCATTTTCTCACCTTCACCCGCCGAAGCCTCGGCGTAAGCGGGCCTCTCACTTCTCGCATGAAACGAGTCACTGGCATCGGCGGCATTTTTTTCAAATGTCGCCACCTCGAAACCACCCGCAACTGGTATGCCCAGCACTTGGGCGTAAAGTTAGAATCTTGGGGCGTACAGTTCGACTGGTCGAACGACACCCACCCGAAACCCTACTCCCTGCTCAGTTTTTTCAAATCCGAGACGGACTACTTCGCGCCCTCCGAGTCGTCGTTTATGATCAACTTTCGTGTGGCCGACTTGGATGCACTGGTAGCCGCCCTGCGCTCAGAGGGCATCGAGGTAGTGGGCGATCCTGTGGCCGACGAGTTTGGCAAGTTCGCCTGGGTGATCGATCCCGAAGGCAACAAAATCGAGTTGTGGGAGCAACTTAAATAACGATGAACTATGAAGGAGGAACTATGAACTGCGTGACACGCGGTGTGTCGGCCAGTCGCTTGTCACACAGTTCATAGTTCCTCCTTCATAGTTCATCCTTCCCTCACCGATTGTTTTGGCCCGGACAAATTTCCGCATCTGCCCTGCCCTGCCCTATCGAATCCGTTACCTTTGCAACCGAAACGGTCTAACGGATGTTTTTCCATCAATCCTTTCGCTCACCTCAAAATGGGCAAGGGGCCGTTCAAACTTGCACATTCATTTCAAATCCTTATTTCAGACATGGCACACGAAACCTTAGTTTCCAGCGCACATACAGATGTGGCCACAGGCGGCAAAACCACCGTCGTTTTTTCAGATGCTAACTTCCAGTCGGATGTGATCGACAGCAAAGCAGTCGCCGTCGTGGATCTTTGGGCAGAGTGGTGCGGCCCCTGCCGCATGATGACTCCCATCATCGATGAACTGTCCAGCGAATACGCTGGCCGCGCGGTGATCGGCAAACTCAACGTGGACGAAAACCCGGAGATACCGACCAACTACAACGTGCGCGGCATCCCTACTTTCCTGATTTTCAAGGGCGGAGTACTGCAAGAGAAAATAGTGGGCGCACAGACCAAAAAAGCACTGCAAGATAAAATCGAAGCCCTGCTGGTGTGATAGGAGCCAAATCACGGCCCGCAGTTTTGACTGAGCGCCGCCCCGGTTTCGGGGCGGCGCTCATTTTTTTGCCCAAATCGGGCATACCAATCGCGGTGGACGAAGTGTTCGAGGGGATTCAGTGAGGTTTTCTACCTTTCCCCAAATTTTGAACACAATGCTGAAATCTACTACACTTCAAACTTCGAACTTCGAACTTTCACCCGCCGAAGCGCAAAGCACGAAGGCGGCCACAACTTCGAACTTTCACCCGCCGAAGCGCGAAGCGCGAAGGCGGGTCAAACTTTTACCACTCCTTTCCCTCCCCTTCCTCCTCGCCGCCCAGCCCACCCCCACCCCATCCGAGGCCCGCTTGCAGGGCTTCGAGCAGCGGAAAAATGTAGAAAAAAATTCCCTCCTCGCCGCGCTCAAACCCGAAAGCATCGGCCCGTCCGTGTTCTCCTGCCGCGTCACGGATGTGGATGTAAACCCCGCCGACCCCAGCAAAATGTACGTCGCCTACGCCTCCGGCGGGCTGTGGTACACCGAAAGCAACGGCACGAGTTTCAAGCCCGTGTTCGACCACGAAGCGGCTATGACCATCGGAGACATCGCTGTGGACTGGAAAAATAACGTCATCTGGCTCGGCACGGGCGAGTGCAACAGCAGCCGCTCCTCCTACGCCGGCACCGGGATGTACCGCAGCGCCGACGGCGGCAAAACCTGGGACTGGCGCGGCCTCCCCGAAAGCCACCAC
>JAYSUY010000760.1:0-10436 GCA_043718855.1 Saprospiraceae bacterium
CGAAAAAAAAGCCTCTTTGGCACCGTACCCCTCAAATCAGGTCAACTTTGCTCATCAACAAATCTCCCTGTGACATCCTCTACTCACATCTGCCTGACCAGCCGAGGTGGGCAATTCTTGTGGTCTTGCGTTTCCAAACTCATTACACTCATGCTCCACCGATTACTGCTTCTTCTTTCCTGCTGGGTTCTTTTGTTCTCCACTAGCCATGTATTGGCTCAAGATTGCTCCATTCCATACGTCCCTACGGCCTTCAAGGCCAAACGGGCTTGGTTTTCGAACTTGGGTTCTATAGCGACGAATTCCACTCCAATTGTGGCCAATCTGAACCCTCAGGAGGATGATATGCCAGAGATTATCGTGAGTAATACCAAGCCCATGTGGTCTACCAATCCGTTGATTACCAACAAACTCGAAATTTATCGGGGCGATGGATCTAATTTTTACTTCCCGATGGTGCTGACCATTCCAGAGGCGTTTGACCAAACGATACAGGGGCCAGTTGTTGGCGACATTAACAACGATGGCATACCTGAGTTGCTGATGTTCTGTGACGATTGGCGCATACGGGTGTTCAAGGGCTACAAAGAAGACCTGACTGAACCTATGGCACTCTGGGTCACTTCTCCTACAATAGACTCGACAACCTTGGCAACATTCGGGTTTCCCGAGATTCGCATTTCTCTGGCCGACTTCGACGGCGATGGCATACCTGAGGTATACGCTGGTAGCGACATTTTTATCTTTGATTTTTCCAAACCGGCCAGCCCGGATCTAAAGCAAGTGATCGCAGGGCCGTTTTTTCAGGGACGTGGACTGTATGATGATTACGGTCATGGCAGAAGCAGCCCAGCAGCCGTAGACATCCTGTCGGTGGCGGATTGCAATGGCGACCCAGACTGCGCCGGGCTGGAATTGGTGGCTGGGCCAGTGATTTATTCCATTGATCTTGATACAGCGGATGGCGATGGAGTGCAGATTAAAATCCAGCGAAACCTAAATCAGTTGCAATCCAACAACATCTACGAAGATGGATTAACCTCGGTAGGAGACTTAGACTTAGATGGAGTGCTGGACATTGCCGTCAGTGGCCGACGCGACTCCACAGATCGCGGACTTTATGCTTGGAACAAGAAGGGCCTCCTGCAATTCTTCCCTTTCCCCATAAACGATCGCAGAAGTGGTAGTTTGCCCTGCATTGCCAACGTGTACAAAGACGACGGCACAGGGGCAGACTTCCCCGAAATCTTGGTGAGCAGCCATGATTATTTCAACTGCTTTAACCTCCATGCAGCCCAAAAGACCCCTGCCACGCCATATTGGTGGAGCGTGCCTATGCCCTCCGCTTTTTTTAACGGCATGAGAGCGGCAACAGTGTTTGATTTTAACGGCGATGGCCTATCTGAAATCCTGCTGAAGGACCATTTGTTTCTGAGAATCATGTATGGCGGCCCCA
Source organism: Saprospiraceae bacterium (assembly GCA_043718855.1). GTDB lineage: Bacteria > Bacteroidota > Bacteroidia > Chitinophagales > Saprospiraceae > M3007. The sequence continues at coordinate 1,457 of JAYSUY010000760.1, forward strand.
CTCCCTTCCCGCCGGGCGTGGATGCAGGGCGCAACTGGTACACTGCACCGTGCCGGTCATGGGGCGGCGATGCATACCCGGTTGTGGCCGATGTGGACAACGATTGTGAAGCCGAAATCGTCGTTGCGGGCAGTTTTACCACCTCTAATGACATCGGCCACTTGCAAGTATTTGAGTCTGGTGGTAGCCCTTGGGCACCCTGCCGCAACGTGTGGAATCAGTACAACTACATGGCTATCAATGTGAACGACGACTTGAGCATACCTGCCCAGCAGATGCCCGACCACCACCTCGAATTGCCAGCAGCGGGTTCTGGCAAGCGACCGTTCAACACTTACCTCGTACAGCGCCCATCGTTCAATGAAGATTTTGAAGTCGCCACGCCCCTGCCCGATGCCACCATCCAAGTGAAAAAAGTGGTGTGCAGTACCACCACCTACACCCTGCAACTGAACATCTGCAACATCGGCAACAAGGTGATCAAAGCCGGAATGCCCGTCGCTTTCTACCCAACCGACCCGACTACAACGACCGCAGTGCTGGTCAGCCCAGTACAGACCATCAACATAGCCCTAAAACCCGGTGCCTGCACCACGATCAGCCTGACCCTGCCCAAAACCATCGCCAACGTCTACTGCGTGGTGAATGACGACGGCTCCAAACCCAGGCCCTACCAATTCACCACCGACTTCCCCATCACGACCCAGATGGAGTGCAACTGGCTGAACAACATCGCGGCCTTCGACATCCAAAACACCTCGCTGCCGCCTACACTCGGCTCTGACCTGAGCATTTGTAAGGATACGCTCGTCACCCTCAACGCCGGGCCTAACTACGCCACCTACCGCTGGCAAGATGGCAGCACCAGCAGCACGCTCCAAGTAAAACTACCCGGGCTGTACTGGGTGGAAACCACCGATTTTTGTTTACAAAAACGCAGCGACACCCTTCGCGTGGAGCAGTTAGAACGACCTGATATTCAACTCGATACCATCAATGGCGACTGCTTCGGCAGCCCCTCTTCTGTAACGGCCACTGGCAGCAGCATCCACCTGCCGCTGATCTACAAGTGGTCCACAGGCCAAACCAGCACTGACCTCACCGGACTCCCCGACGGCAACTACACCGTCACCGTTACCAACGCGAAAGGTTGCTCCTCCACGCAATCTACTTGGGTGGAAGCGGGAGGAAATCTGCAGGTGTCTGCCGCTGCAACACCCATTTCCTGTTTTGGACAAACCACCACAGTACAACTCAATTTTGTTGCTGGAAAACTGCCCTACACCTACCAATGGTCGGATGGCAGCACCGCGCCAAACCTCCCCAACGCCCTCGCTGGCGGCCACTCCGTGACCGTCACCGATGCAGATTTTTGCAGCCAAATCCTTCAAATCTCGCTCGCCCAGCCCGGTGCGCTGACTTCGGCGGGCATCTTACCCCAAGCCACCTGCCCCGGCGAGGCCAACGGGGCAGCCGCATTTTTGGGCGCAAGCCAGGGTACGCCGCCCTACACGCTGCGCTGGTCGAACGCCGCAACCGCACCCAACTTGGCTGGCTTGACAGCCGGAACCTACACGCTCACCATCACCGATGCCAACGGCTGCGAACTGGCAGAGTCGGTACAAGTACCCGATTTTTTGCCCCCGACTGCGCAAGCGACGACGACTGACGTGTCTTGTTTTGGGGAAAACAACGGCAGCGTAGCCGTAGCCCTCACGGGCGGCTCACCGGGCTTCGGCTATGCGTGGTCAAATTTTTCGGCGCAGCCGAAAATCGAAAATTTGGCACCCGGAACTTACACCCTGACGCTCACCTACGCGGACAAAAAATGTGTACAAACGTTTGATTTTCAAGTAAAAGAACCGCTACCGCTACTCATCTCAGCCGCCTCCAATCCAGCGATTTGTAACGGCGGCTTAAGCGGCGGCATTGACCTGACAGTGCAGAATGGCAACACGCCGCTCACGTTTTTGTGGTCAAACGGCACCGTGTCGGAGGACTTGGCGAACGTAAAAGCGGACATCTACCAAGTCACTGTGACTGACGCGACGGGTTGCTCAAAAACTTTTTCCCAGTTGGTAGCCGAACTGCCGGGCATTGCGCTGAGCGTCGCTTCGCAGCAAATCAAGTGTGCGGGCGGGGCCGATGGCAGCATACAAATCTCACCGAGTGGCGGCACCTCGCCGTTCCAGTTCATGTGGGCCGATGGCAACACCGCAGCCACCGCAGCAGCACTGACGGCGGGTTTATATGCCGTAACCGTGACCGACGCAGCTGCCTGCATACAGGTGCTGACGGTGAGCCTGAGCGAGCCACCAGCACTCACTTCAGCGGGCATTTTACCCCAACCCACCTGCCCCGGCGAGGCCAACGGCGCAGCCGCATTTTGGGGCGCGGCTCAGGGTACGCCGCCCTACACGCTGCGCTGGTCAAACAACGAAACCTTACCCAACTTGACTGGCCTGACAGCCGGAACCTACACGCTCACCATCACCGATGCCAACGGCTGCGAACTGGTGGAGACGGTGCAAGTGCCCGATTTTTTGCCCCCAACTGCGCAAGCGACGACGACCCATGTGTCATGTTTTGGGAAAAATAACGGCAGCGTGGAGGTGGCCCTCACGGGCGGCTCGCCGGGCTTCGGCTATGCGTGGTCAAATTTTTCGGCGCAGCCGAAAATCGAGAATTTGGCACCGGGCACCTACACCCTGACGCTCACCTACGCGGTCGGCAAGTGTGCACAAACACTTGATTTTCAAGTTAAAGAGCCGCTCCCCGTGTTGCTATCCAGTGCCATTATTCAGGTGCCGTGCAATGGCAACCTAAGCGGCAGCATCGATCTGACGGTGCAAAACGGCATTGCTCCGCTGGCATTTTTGTGGTCCAACACGGCTACTTCCGAAGACCTGAGCGACTTGGCAGCGGGCATTTATACGATCACCGTCACTGACTCAAACACCTGCACGGAAGTGGCGACGATCAATATCGCTGAGCCGAACGCGCTGGTCAGTGCAGGTACGATTGCAGTGCCTACCTGCCCCGGCGAGGCCAATGGCGCAGCCACATTTTTGGGTGCAACACAAGGTGCGCCACCCTACGCGCTGCGCTGGTCGAACAACGAAACCGTACCCAACTTGACTGGCCTGACGGCAGGAACCTACACGCTCACCATCACCGATGCCAACGGCTGCGAACTGGTGGAGACGGTGCAAGTGCCCGATTTTTTGCCCCCGACTGCGCAAGCGACAACCACCCATGTGTCATGTTTTGGGAAAAATAACGGCAGCGTGGAGGTGGCCCTCACAGGCGGCTCTTCGGGCTTCGGCTATGCGTGGTCAAATTTTTTGGCGCAGCCGAAAATTGAAAATTTGGCACCTGGGACTTACACCCTGACGCTGACTTACGCGGACGGAAAGTGCGCACAAATGTTTGATTTTCAAGTAAAAGAGCCGCTTCCCGTGTTGCTGGCCAGTGCCATTATTCAGGTGCCGTGCAATGGCAACCTAAGCGGTAGCATCGACCTGACGGTGCAAAACGGCATTGCTCCGCTGGCATTTTTGTGGTCCAACACGGCTACTTCCGAAGACCTGAGCGACTTGGCAGCGGGCATTTATACCGTCACCGTCACGGATGCAAACACCTGCACAGAAGTGGCGACGATCAATATCGCTGAGCCGAGCACACTGCTCAGTGCAGGTACGATTGCAGGGCCTACCTGCCCCGGCGAGGCCAACGGCGCAGCCACATTTTTGGGTGCAACACAAGGTGCGCCACCCTACACGCTGCGCTGGTCGAACAACGAAACGGTACCCAATCTGACTGGCCTGACGGCCGGAACCTACACGCTCACCATCACCGATGCCAATGGCTGCGAACTGCTGGAGACGGTACAGGTATCCGACTTTTTGCCCCCGACTGCGCAAGCGACAACGACCGACGTGTCGTGTTTTGGAGAAAAAAACGGCAGCGTGGCGGTGGCCCTGACGGGCGGCTCGCCGGGCTTCGGCTATGCGTGGTCAAATTTTTCGGCGCAGCCGAAAATCGAAAATTTGGCACCTGGGACTTACACCCTGACGCTGACTTACGCGGACGGAAAATGTTCGCAAACACTTGATTTTCAAATCAAACAGCCGCCAGCACTCGCGCTGTCTGATCCTGAGTTGACAGCGGTGAAGTGCTTCGGCGAGTCGAGCGGAGCGATTGCGGTCTCGTCGGCTGGGGGCGTTCCGCCCTACCAGTTCGCATGGTCGAGCGGGCAAAAAACGGAGGACATTGCACAAGTCGCTGCTGGAAATTACGCGCTGACGCTGACGGATTTTAACGGTTGCACTTTCGTCACGCCGTTCGAGATAATGCAGCCCGATGCGCTGGCGGTGAGCGCGGCCAGCCAAGCCGATACTTGCCAGTCGGCGAGTGGGGCCATCGTGACCACCCCGGCGGGCGGGGTGCAACCCTACCAGTTTGCGTGGTCGAATTTGGCATCTACCCCCAACCTCTCCAACCTTGCTACTGGAGCCTACACCCTGACGCTGACGGATGCCAATGTCTGCACTAAGTCGTTGATGGTGAATGTTTTGGCATTTGGAGAGGTCCCACAACTGGGCACATTTACAGACTTCATCACCTGCGCCCACCCGTCGGCACAGATTGGGGTTTCGGCCAATCAAAACAACTTGAACTATGCTTGGTCTGGCCCCAGTGGGACACTGAGCAACCAAGCAGCCCACTCGGTCGTGGTAGGCGGACTGTACCGGGTGACGGCCACGAATACTTTTGGCTGTCAGGCAGTTGCACAGGTATCGGTACCAGAAGACAAGGCTGCGCCGACAGCGGAGGCGGGACCGCCGAGCCTCCAAGTGCCTTGCACGGAGACCAAATTTGTGCTGAGCGCGACGGGGTCGTCGCAGGGCGGCATTTTCCAGAACCGCTGGGCGCGATTGCCTAACGGGTTAGACACTTTAGCACTGGTGGTACCGATTTTTGAGCCAGGCCTGTACGTCCACACGGTGCTGAACACGGCGAACGGATGCTCAGCACAGGATTCCATTTTAGTGGATTGGGCCGAGCCGATCAGGGCTTCCCTGTCTGTGGAGCCTATCCGCTGCTTTGGCTACAACGATGGAGAAATTCGCATCTTGAACGTGACGGGCGGCAAACCACCGCTACGCTATTCCGTTGATAACCTAAATTTTACGACTCAAAATACTTTTTCCGATCTACCGCCGGGCAGCTACCCAGTGCGCGTGGAGGACGGTTTTGGCTGCTGGTGGGAGACCTCGGTGGTGCTCACCCAGCCGGACTCACTGGCGGTGCAGCTGACGGCAAGCGACACATCCATTGAGTTGGGGCGATACCTGAATTTGACGGCACTGCCGCTGCCGAAGGGGACGCAGTGGAACGACATCGTGTGGGGGCCGAGCGGCTTGGGGTATACGCCTAAGTCACTGAATCAGAAGGTAAAACCTGAGGCACATACGGAGTTCGTTGTACAAATTTTTTACCAAAACGGCTGCGTGGCGGAAGATCGGGTGCTGGTGAAAGTCCATAATTACGGCATCTATACACCCAACGCCATTCTCCCTGGCAGCAACGAAAACGGTCAGTTCACTATTTTTGCCGGAGAGGGCGTGTCGGAGGTTCGGATGCTGCGGGTGTTTGATCGGTGGGGCGAGTTGGTTTTTGAGCGGCAGGGCTTTGCGCCCAACGACCCAGCGGCTGGCTGGGATGGCTCCTTTCGAGGGCAGCCGCTCGGCCCGGCAGTATTCTGGTGGTATGCCGAAGTGGTGGTACAAGGCGGAGAAGTCATGCTACTGAAAGGTGATGTAACGGTGGTGCGATAGCAGAATGTCCAATGCCTCGAAATCAGTCCGTCACCCGTGTCCTGCCGCATTTTGTCTATTCCCTGCACTTGCGCAAAAGCCACCAGTACTTTTGTGTCGGCAAAGCCGAAACATCCGCCCGTTGATTTGTTTCATTGCCCAATTTTATCGCAAAATTTTTTTCAACAACATGACATTCAAAAAAATTCTGGCAGTGGCCGCACTATGCATCGCGGCGACCATGACCACAAGTGCTCAACAAGCCAAAGCACCCGACAACTGGTACAACCTCGACCCTGCAAAAGGCGGGTTCAACGGCACCGGAGGTGACGAAGCCATCAAAAGGCTCAAAGAAAAAGGCAAAAAAGGCCAAATAGTCATCGTCGCCGTACTCGACTCAGGTGTGGAAGTGGACCACGAAGACCTGAAAGACGTGATGTGGGTCAACCCAGGTGAGATTGCTGGCAACGGCAAAGACGACGACGGCAACGGCTATGTGGACGACATTCACGGCTGGAACTTCCTCGGCGGCAAAGACGGCAAAAATGTGCTGCACGAAACCCTCGAACTCACCCGCGAGTACGTCCGCCTCAGCAACCGTTTCAAAGGCACTGACCCTAAAAACCTGCACGGCCCGGCCAAGGAAGAATATGCCTATTACGAAGCCGTCAAAGCCGACTTCGACGCACAGCGCAAAGAAGCCGAAGAAGGCAAGGAGGGTATTCTCAAGCAACTGGGTAAAATTGACGATGCCTTCAATAAAGTGGGTAAGTCCATTGGCAAAAAAGATTTCACAGCAGAGGAGGTAAGCAAGATTGACGCAGGGAGCAATGCCGATCTGAAAGAAGCCGTCGGGATGGTGCAGCGCGTCATGTCGCAGGGCATTGAGACCCGCGCCGACTGGGACGAGCAGAAAAAAGGCGCGACCGAATACTTTGACAATCAGTTGGCGTACAACCTCAACCCCGACTACAACCCCCGTGATGCTGTGGGCGACAACGCCAGCGACGTGAACGAGCGCTACTACGGAAACAACGACTACGAAGGCCCCGATGCACTGCACGGCACCCACGTGGCGGGCATCATCGCTGCCGACCGCACCAATGGCAAAGGCTCCACAGGTGTGGCCGACAACGTGCGCATCATGACCGTGCGCTGCGTACCCGATGGCGACGAGCGCGACAAGGACGTGGCCAACGCCATCTACTACGCAGTGGACAACGGCGCGAGCATCATCAACATGTCGTTCGGCAAAAGTTACAGCCCCGACAAAGCCGCTGTAGACGCTGCCATGCGCTACGCCGCAGAACATGACGTACTGTTGGTACACGCTGCTGGCAACGACTCGGAAAACAACGACTCCGACCCGAATTTCCCGAACGACATGTACGCCAGCCCCCTCAAAAAGGGCCTCTTCAAAAAAGAGAAAAACGTGGCGACCTGGATGGAAATCGGTGCTTTGAGTTTCAAAAAGGACGAAAACCGCGTCGCCAAGTTTTCCAACTACGGCAAAAAGAACGTGGACGTGTTCTCGCCCGGCGTTCAGATTTACGCCACCGTGCCAGACAACGGCTACAAAAATTTGCAAGGCACCTCTATGGCCAGCCCCGCAGCAGCTGGCGTGGCAGCCATCATCCGCTCCTACTACCCCGAACTTTCGGCGGTGCAGGTGAAGGGCATTATGGAAAAATCGGTGGCCAAGCAGGAAGGCGAAGTGTACAAGCCCGGCTCTACCGAAAAGGTACCGTTCAGCAGCCTCTGCGTCAGCGGCGGCATCGTCAGCACCACCCAAGCGGTAGACATGGCCGAAACAACGAAGGCCAAAAAGAACAAAAAAGCCATCTGGCGTGAAGCCGGCAAAGGCGATAAAATGGCGAAACTGAAAAAGACGAAGGCTGCACAGCCCTAATTTTTTAAGCAAAAATGCGACTTGGACATAGCATTCAAGTCCAGCAGCCAATTCAACAAAACAAAACAGCGGCGATGCTCTGGTAACCGGAGCATCGCCGCTGTTTTTGTAAAAGCCCAGCGACGCATTACCTTTGCCCTCTATGACACAGCAGCACTCCCTCAAGATTTACAATACCCTCACCGGTAAGAAAGAACCCTTTCGCCCCATTCACGAAGGCCACGTCGGGATGTACGTCTGCGGCCCCACCGTGTACAGCGATGCCCACCTCGGCAACTGCCGCACCTACACCAGTTTTGATGTCATCTACCGCTACCTGCTGCACCTCGGCTACAAAGTCCGGTATGTGCGTAACGTCACGGACGTGGGCCACCTGACCGACGACGGCGAAGACCGCATGGGCAAAGGCGCGAGAGTAGCCCAACTCGAACCGATGGAAGTGGCGCAGCGCTACACCGTCGGCTTCCACGACATGCTACGCCTGCTCAATACCCTGCCACCCAGCATCGAGCCGCGCGCCACCGGCCACATCCCAGAGCAGATCGAGATGGTGAAAGAAATCATCAAAAACGGCCTCGCCTACGAGCGCAGCGGCTCGGTGTATTTCAACGTCCCGAAATTTGCGGAGCAAAACCCCGGCGTGTACGGCTCCGTCAGCGGGCGCATACTTGACGAACTCTACTCCGAGACCCGCGAACTCAAAAACCAAGACGAAAAAGACCACCCCGCCGACTTCGCCATCTGGATGAAGGCCCGACCGCAGGATTTGATGACCTGGAAAAGCCCTTGGTCGGTAGGCTTCCCCGGCTGGCACTTGGAGTGCAGCGCCATGAGTACCAAGTATTTAGGCAAAACCTTCGACATACACGGCGGCGGCAACGACCTCAAATTTCCCCACCACGAAAACGAGGTGGCGCAAAACTTCGGCTCCTGCGGCTGCGCCCCGGCCAACTACTGGCTGCACACCAACATGCTGCTGCTCAACGGCAAAAAGATGAGCAAAAGCGATGGCAACACCATCACGCCGCCCGAACTTTTCGCTGGCGAAAGCGAGCACACCACTAAGCCCTACTCGCCGATGGTGACGCGCTTCTTCATGCTCATGGCCCACTACCGCAGCACGCTCGACATGACCGACGACGGGCTGCTGGCCGCCGAAAAGGGTTTCCGCAAACTGATGGAGACCAATAAGATACTGCAAAATTTTGCCCCCCCCAGCCCCCCCGGAGGGGGGGAGAAGGCTCCGCTCTTG
>JAYSUY010000077.1:0-2383 GCA_043718855.1 Saprospiraceae bacterium
GTTGGGCTGTTTGTTTTCCCCACTGCCTTCGTTGCTTGTCGGTTACAATGGCTCAGCATTTCGCTCTCCTCGGGCCTTGCCAGTTGAAAAACCCCCTACCCCAACACCTCAGAATTGACTTGACTGACCACTAAGCCACCCCTTCAAATATGGAACGGGTTTTAAATTAAATTTAAGCCCCCCAGCGGTATCATAATTGAAGCGGAGAGGTTTTGAAGGGGAATTGAGGGAAACATAACTTTGCAGCATGGCACATCAATTTTTGACCTCGACATATCGGGGCTTGGTCGAGGCGTTTCGGAGGGAACACGCGCGACAAGGGCGCGTATATGAAGTTGACAGTGCTAATATTGCTGGACATGGGAAAGGGTTACATCGTCAGCGACGATGCACGGTACTATTACAACGCCGAACTTCAGACATGGTTAGACAAAAGGACCGGCATCGTCCAGATTTACTCTCCTAACCTCAACTCCATTGGGTGCCTTGGAAACTTCTCCGAAAAAAGGTCATCGACACCAAGTACTATCCCCAATTCCAAGCGTTTTAAAGAGCGAAGCGCAGATTGTTCGATAATATCGAACAATGCAAAGGTGAACTCCAACCTCTTGTAACCTTTAACTTTCAGCAACTCAGCAAGCCCGGCTTCACTCTATGAGACATTCAAAACCACTTTGTGTTGACTATACCGAAACAAACACTCTTCTCAAAAATGGACAAAAATTTTATTCACAAAAATTTGATGAGCAGCCTCGTGCTGCTTTTTTTGGGTCTGCAAACCCTGCAAGCGCAGACGATCTGCCAAAACCCAGCGGTGCCGCCGCCACCGGTTGATCCCAACCAGTTGTGGGCTGGCACTGAAAAAACCTTGTACGCCGTCAACGAGACCATCACTTTTAGGATGTCTTCTAATGTCAGTGGCCCCTGTTCTTACACCATCAAAGGCGATCGCTATCTACCTGTTTTGCAGGCAGGTAGCGTTGATTTAGTGGCTGGTGTAGAATCTACCGTAACGTTTAAGATTGATTACCCCTGCTTTTTGTCCTTTTCGGTGAATCAAGGCGGGCCTGACATGACGGCTGGCGTGGCGGTAGATGCCTGCGACATTCAGCCGACGGCTTTTTTGCCCAAAGATTTTGGCGAGTTCTGGGATTCGCTGAAAACCGAACTGGCCGCTGTGCCACTCAACCCCCAGATCACGCAGCGGGCAGACCTGAGCGATGCCGCGCAGACGACCTACAAAATGGTGCTGGACAACATCGACGGAAAAAGAGTGTACGGTTGGATCAGCATACCCAATTGCCCCGGCCCCTTCGCCGCCGTCATGCACCTGCCCTCATTCGGGCAAGCCCCGGTCGGCCCGGTCAACTACGAGGCAGTGGACGGCATCATCGGCGTAGCCATCAGCATCCACGACTACGACTGCGAGCAGTGGGTACCCGACGAAATCGCTTACTCGCCTCGCTTTCACTACTTTGAGCGCCACACGAACTACTACAAGTCCTCCATCTTGGGCTGCCTTCGGGCCATTGACTACATTTTCACGCGGCCCGAATTCAACGGCGTACACATGGCCGTGACGGGCGTGAGTCAGGGCGGAGGTTTGACCTTGATGACGGCTGGGCTGGACTACCGCGTGAAGTACATCAGCCAGGGTGTGACGGCGCTCTGCAACCACGCAGCGTTCGCTTCGGGCCAGTCCAGCAGCTTCCCATACTGGGTGCGCGATGGCCAGCAGCAAGGCGCAGATGTGGACAAAATCATCCAAGAAACGGGCTACTACGATGCGGTGAATTTTGCCCGGCTGTACAAAGGCCCGTCCTTCAATTTTGTGGGCTACAACGACGACGTTTGCCCACCGACCTCTGTGTTTGCCGCTTACAACCAGATGATTGGGAAAAAATTCATGTACCACAGCATCAACACTGGCCACCTCACACCGCCCAATTTCTGGCCCGACCGACAGGCTTTCTGGCTGTCGCAGGAGGTGCCCTACTCCAAATATTGGGCAGGTTGCCCGCCAGTGCCAGCAGCCGATACCATCGCGCCAGATTCGGTTCAGGTGCTGGTCAACACGTTCGCAGAAAAAACCAGTTTGACGTTCACATTTGCAGCCACTGGCGACGACCTGAACGCTGGCACGGCCTACGCCTACGACATCCGATACAGCACCAGCCCGATCAGTGAAGGCGATTTTGGAGGAGCCCAAAAAGCCAACATCTCCATTTTTCCCTCAGCGGCTGGCGCGTCGCAAACTTATGTGCTGACGGGGCTGGCTCCTAGCACCTTGTATCACCTGGGTATCAAAGCCGCAGACGAGGCCGACAACATCGGGCCGTTGGCGGTCGCTCAGGGCAGAACGTCAGCCACGGTCAACACACAG
>JAYSUY010000761.1:0-10427 GCA_043718855.1 Saprospiraceae bacterium
GTGCTGAGTAATCCACGTATCTCCTCCAAGGCTGGGGCAATATTGGCTTTGGCATTTTGCGTCAGTTTTTTCCTGATGCTCAGGAACTTGCGCACGATGCGGTAGAAGTTGAGCCGCTCTTCGCGGCGGGCTGGGGGTAGCAGTTTGCTCCGGTCGATGCGGGTCTGCGTGGCGCGGAACATGTTGAAACCCTCTTCGTCTTCTAGTGTATCGGCTTCGTAGTGCAACTTCACGTCGGTGGCGGCAGCGATGGCGAAAAGATAGATGTCATCAAGGTCTCCGTAGGCAAAATAGTGGGGTAGGCACTTGCGTGCGTCTTTCAGGCGGCCTTCGGCGAAGCGCAGCACAGCGCGGTAGATGTCGGTGATCAATGCGGGGTGGGCCGTGCGGGTTATTTTTCCCTCGAACTCGTCCATCAACTTTTCCGCCCAGTCGGTGTGGCCGAGTTTGAGGGCTACCTGCATGATGTTGCGGATGTAACTGTTGGGCATTCCCTGCCCCAGCCGACGGAGCCGCCCGATTTGATCTTGGTGGAGGAGGTGGAGGCGCTGAAGCAAGTCGTGGTTTTTGGTGCGGGCATAGCGCCGCGTCCAGTGGCTGCGGAGCAGGGTTTTGAAGTCTTCGCGCCGGTTATCTGGCACCTCTCTGGCCATGTCGTCGAGGGTTTGGTTGAATCGAAGCGCCTCTTCATCAGCGTGTTGCGGGTCGTCCTGAGTTTGAAAGCCGATGAGCGAGCAGTAGAGCAGGATGCCGGGCGTGAGGGTGTAGCCGTTGTCGCGGATGATGCGCACGATGTTGAGCACCACCGCCAAATTTTCCTCGTAATGCCGGGCCTCGATGGTGCCGTCCTCGAAGGGCCGCCCGATCTGGTGGCGGTGGATGAGGCGGCTGGTGAGGTCAAGTTTGTTGATGAGGTAGAATCGATCCAGCGCTTCGGATGCGGCCAGCAGGTTGTCGTCGCCCTCGAAATTTTCCTCCGCGCCATCAAAAAGCGCCTTTTCCTGCTCCAATAAAAACCGGTAGTAGTGGAAGTCGGCGAACTCATACTCCTCGAACTGGCTAAAATCTTGGGGCTGGGTCATCACGCCGCGCACCTCCATGTATAGGTTTTGGAAAAAATTTTCGGGCCGCCGTTTGCGCTTGCCACTGTCGGCGGGGGCTGCGGCGGGCGGGGGCGGGGGCGGTGCGGGCTGCGACCGCTGGTGCAGCCGCTCGTTGTAGAAGCGCATCATCGCCAACTGCTGGCGGGCGAAGTTGAGCAGCATCATGGGGTTCTGGGCCAGTTCGTCCTTGCCACCACGCCGGGCCGTGTGGCCGCCGCGCACTGCGGAGTAGCGGAAGTTGATGAACTGCCGTAGGATGTGCATGAGTTGAGCCATTGCCCGCGTCACGTCAAATTCAGGGTCTTTTCGGCCTAAAAACAGCGCATTGCCCACCGTTTTTTTTTCTAAATTAGGGTCTGCAAAATCTGGGTAGTGCAGTTTGACGTGCTCGAACAGCCGCCGCGTATCGTCAAAATGGTGGCGGTCGTGGAAAATGGGCGAGGCCACAAACAGGTGCAGCGTTTCTACTTCCTCAGGTTCAAGGAGTTGGAGCGTTCGTATGAGTTGACTGTCGTGCATGGTTCGTGTTTGTCTCCCGCAGATGGCGCAGATGCTCGCAGAAAACCTTTCAATGTGACGTTCTGCGAAAATCTGCGCAATCTGCGGGAAAGAGTAGCGGTGTACTTTTGTCCGCGAAATTCACCTATCTCTGGCTACCATCGGCATGAAACTCACCACTTTTTTCCAAACCCTGCTCGAATCGGGCAAAGTGCAGGTTGCTGGCGACCTCTCGCCGTTCGACTTCGAGGATCACCGCGCCACGCTCGAGATAATGCGCCGATTTCATGCCGCCGATTCTATGGATATGCCCTACGCTGCGCCGGCTTTCCACCCTCCGGCTGCGCTCTGGGCTGCGGAATATTTCTACAAATCCGTTCACATCACCGTGTTGCGCGATCTGGACGAAGCTGCCATCCGCAAACTGCTGGTGCCGTATGGGGGCGGAATCAACCCCGAAGCGATCTATTCGGTAGACTTGGTTTTTCGCTACACGCCCAGCCTGTTCGGTTTGGCGAAGGGGCTCGCTCCCCGCGACTTACTGGTGCAAATGTTGAAAGAAACCGCTGCTCAGTGGGGTTTTTCTGCCGTCGGTATGGACTTAGGCATCGATTCTGATTTGGATGACATCCTCGCTCGCCCCTCGCTGCGGGCGGCGTATGTGGATCGTATCATTCGCCTAAAAGACCGAAGACGCGCCGCCGAGCCGCGTGTGGCTCCGCTGGTCGGGGAGGCGTTGGGCGGCTTCGCCAGTACCATCTGGCCCACTTTTGAACGATGAGGCACGGAGTATGAACTATGAGGTATGAACGATGAGGTATGAGTCACAAAATCTGTCAAAGCATTGAACATCAATACTTCATACTTCATACCTCATCGTTCATACCTCTCTACAGCGCTTTCAGCAAGGCCTCCTCCAAGTTGCTGCGCGGATTGATGGCGACCACTTTGCCATCTCGGCCAATCAGGAAAGTTTTGGGGATAGATGACACGCCGTAGGTCGCAGCCGGTGCGCTGCCCCAGTGTTGCAGGTCGCTCACGTGGTTATCCCACAGGAGGCCATCTTTTTTAATGGCATCTTCCCAGCGTTGTTTTCCGCTTTCCTTGTTGGCGGTCAGTTGCTCTGCGCTCATACCCCGGCTGCTGCGGGGGTCCACACCGTCGAGCGATACACTAAATACATCGAAGCCCTTGGCTTTGTACTTGTTGTACACCTCCACGACGTGGGGGTTTTCGCGGCGGCAGGGGCCGCACCATGATGCCCAGAAGTCGAGCAGCACCACCTTGCCTTTGAGCGAAGATAGGCTACGCACTTTGCCAGCCGGGTCGGGCAGGCTGATTTCGGGCGCGGGCTGGCCGACTTGCACGACTTCGCCATTGCTGCCTCCACCTGCCTGTTGCTGAGCAAGTTGCGCCTCCAACTGGACGATCATGTTGTTGAAATCAAGCGCGTATTTGCTGCCCGGCATGGATGCGTTCAGGGTTTGGGCCGACGATTTGAAGTCTGCAAGGAAAGGGCCTGCACTGCTGCCCAACAGTTGGGAGGTCAGGAACGCCTGCATCAGCGGAGTGCAGCCTTTTTGGATCACCGCCTTGGCTTCTTCGGGGCTTTTGAGTTGTGTGGCGAGTATGCCTTTGATGATGTCGGCATAGCAAGTGAATGTTGGAGAACCGGTTACGGTCACATCCATACGCTCAAAAGTGTTGAGATTGCCACTCAGTTCGACGGCCTTTTCTTTGCCGTCAAGAATGAAATACAGTTTTTTATCTCCAACACTCAGTCGGTACAGCCCCTGTTCGGGTGCTTTTTCTTGTTTGAGGTTGAAGTTGCCCTTGGCATCACAGGTGCCACGGCTGATGGCAACATTGCTGCGGTCGAAATGGGCTTGTTCGAGCAACACTTGCAGATTGGCTGCGCCAGCGATGTTGCCCTTGAGTGTCTGGCCGCCCGGCTGGCCGTTGCAGGATATGATGCTGGCGAAAGCGGGCAAGAAGACGAGGAGAAACGTTCTGAACTGTTTCATTTTCAATGCTAAATTTACAAAGTTGTGGAAAAAAGCGGTGGCACGACTTTGCTTGGGTCGTGCCACCGCACTGAAATGATGGGGCAAAAATACGGCAAAATTTCACTCCTTCACCCACTTGCCCCAACGCTCCGCGCTGGTAGTTTTCAACCTCAAAAAATGGAGACCTGGTGTGTAGCCGCGTACATCAAGCAGGTGCGAGGTATCGTCTGCGTCGGTTTTTTTTGAAAAAACGAGGTGCCCCGTAGCGTCATAGAGCGACAGCACGGCGGGCTGCCCGCCAGTTACTATATGGAGAAAATCAGAGGCCGGGTTGGGCGAAAGAGCGAGCGGCTGCAGACTGTCAGACTCCTCTGTACCGCTGGGCGGGCAAAAGTTTTTGCGCCAATTGACCTGGCGCCAGGTGTTCCAGAGCGAGAGCGGAACGCCACCGCCAGGAATGCGCCAGAGCGAAGTCTGCGGACCGCTTTTGGCGATAAAGCGATCGAGGTCGGCGGGGGTCATGCCGCCCGTTTCGAGCGCGGCGATGTGGTGTACAGGCTTGGTCGCGCCGAGCATGGCGTACTCTTGGTTACCCACTTCAATCCAGTTTTCGAGGTTGTTAACGTAGGTCGGCCCCCAGATTTCGACGTAGGTCTGCGGCATAAAACCGTCCACATGCGGGTCGATGAGTTCGAGGTGGAAATTGTGGTCTTTGGGGTTGCCCCAGGTGGTGCAATACAACTGGAAAGTGCTGTCGGCTTTGTGTTCGGCGATGGCTTGCTGTTTCTGAGCGGCAAAAGCCGTGAAGAGTGCAGTGAGTGGCGTGGTTTTTCCGTCAAATTCCATCTCCACATCCACCACAAAGCCCTGATAGCCAGTCTTTGCTGCTTGGTAGAGGGCCTCGGCTTGGCCGCTGGGGTTGTTGGTGTAGTTGTAACTCCATGCCCATACCTCGATGCCGCGCGAGCGATAGGCTTTGACGAGGTTGGTGTCTAAAAGTTCAGGCCAAACGGTAGGGTTGGGCGTGCCGTCGGCCACTTTGACGTACACCCGTTTGATGCCCAGCGAGCGGAGGGTATCGGCGATTTGGGCCTGGGCCTGGAAGCCCGTGATGTCAATGTACCAGAGCCAAACACCGAGTTTGTTACAATCGGCCTGCTGGGCTTGGGCGTGATCAGGAAGGAGGGCAAGGGCTAAGAAGGCGAATGAGAAGAGGAATTTCATGTATAGAGATAAATATGTCTGGCAAAGAAATATGCAATTTGGGTGGCAAAATAGCGTAGACATTTTTGCCCTCACACACCCATCATCACCTCCACCAAATTCGCGTCGCCTGGCAGCCCTAATTTTTTGCGGAGGCGGTAGCGGCTGCCCTCCACGCCGCGCACCGAGATGTTGAGCAAGTTGGCGATTTCCTTCGTACTCAGGTTCATGCGGAGGTAAGCGCAGAGGCGGAGATCGTTCGGGCTGGCTTGTGGGTAATGCTCTCGCAGACGTTTGAGGAAGTCGCCGTGTACCGAGTCGAAATGGATGGCGAAATGCTCCCAGTCTGCATCAAGTTGCGTGTCGAATTGCAGGGTACGGATGATGCGGCGGATATCTTCGTGCAAGGTCTGAGCAGGCTGCTTTTTGTCGAGCGATTTTTCCAACTCCTCCTGTAAAGTCGTCAAAATCTCTCCTTTTTGAACCAAATGCAGGGTGGCGAGGGCCAGTTCCTGGTTTTTGTGCAGCACCTCGGCTTCCAGTTTTTCGGCGCGCAGTCGCGTGATTTCCTGCTCGCTTTGTATCACGATGCGCTGCTGTTCTGCGCTTTCCTGCTGAAAAGTGGTGGCGAGCGCGTTTTTCTCCCGCTCAAATTTGGCCCGCTGCCTGCGGAAACCCCAGCCTAAACTCAGCAGCAGCAGCAAAAAATACACGCTTTTGGCCCAAAAACTGGCGTACCAGGGCGGGCTGATGCGGAACTCGAAGGCTGCTGGCGCGCTCTCCACGCCGTACTCGTTCTTGGCTTTTACTTCAAAAATATACTCGCCGCCGGGCAGGTTCAGGAAGTCACGTTCCGTCTTTTCGCTCCAAGCCGACCACTCGTCTTCCAGACCTTTCAGCCGAAAACTGTACTTGATCTGGCGTGCTGCACCGAAGGCATTGCCAGCGAAGGCGATGGACAGGCTGTTGTGACTGTGCGGCAAAACAGGTTTTTCCGCAGTAGGCAAAAAGCCCCCGAACAGCAGGCTGTCGCCCGCACCGGGCAATGTCACGCTGGAAATCAGCACCTGCAATGAGGTGTCTGCGCGACGCAGCCGCTCTGGGTCGAGGTGCAAAAACCCTTTTTCCGCGCCGAAAAAAATGTTGCGCTCATCCGCTGGGAAAATGTGCTCGAAGCCGCCCACCAACTGCCCGTTTAGCAACGGGAAGGCTTGGCGACGAATTTTCTTCTCCAAACCCGCATCTTCTACCCACAGTATACCCACCTCGCTGCCCCGGCAAAACCACACGTTGCCCTGCGCATCCTCGCGCAGGTAGCGGATGCGACCGGAGCCGCCGAGCCACTGATCGAATGTTGGGGCCGACTCAAACCGCTGAGCAGCAATGTTGTAGCGAAAAATACCTCGGTCCGCGGCCACCAGCATCTGCCCACCCACCTCGAAAACATAGTTGTTCAGGTCGGAGGGTAGCCCGTTTTTTTTGCCAAACAACTGCACGTCGAGGTCGCGGAAATTGGGCTGCACCCGCACGCTGAACACGCCCCGGTAGGGGTGCGACACCCACAACGCACCGTCCGGGTCGCGCACCATGACCCGGCAGGATTCGGTGAGGCCAGACAGCCGCCGCCGAAAACACCACGCGCTGTTAGGGTAGGGGCGGGTGAAAAGCGACAGCCCGTCGTACTGCCCGGCCACCGCAGCAGTGTCGTTGAGCGGCACAAACTGCCAGGCTCCGGGCAGGCCGGAAATGAGTTGGGCGGGTCCGTTTTCCACCCGAAATGCGCCCTCGTGGTGGCCCAGCAGCAGTTGGCCGCCCACTTCGCTCAGGCCCCAGGTCTGGCCCGTAGTGCCAGGCACAAGCCGGAAGTCTTGGGCCGAAAACGGGTCGGAGTAGGTGCCGAAGGCTTTGGAGAACAGGCCGTTGGAAGTGCCGAGCCAGAGCCGGTCGGCATGGATGCGGGCCGCGTAGCCGGTGCCTTCGAGCGGGCCATCGGGCAGGATGCGGTAGAACGGCGAACTGACTTCCACCTGCACGATGCCGTTGTCGAGACCGAGCCATAGGTTGCGGGATTTGTCGGCAAAAACGGCGAGCAGGTTGGTGTTCTGCAAGCCCTCATTTTTTTGGAGCCACTGCACCGGGCGGCGGTCGCTGCCGAGCACCACGAGGCCGCCCAGCGAGGTGCCGAGCGCGATTTGTCCGCTGGGCAAAAGGGCGGCGCAGTAGATTCTTTTTTCCCGAAAAAAAGCGTCGAGCGGGGTGAGCCAGGGCGTGAGGCGGTCATTTTTGAGACAAAAAATGCCGTGCTTGAGGGTCGTGACCAGCACCGTGTCGCCGCCGATGGGCAGCAGGGCTGTGACGGGGCTTTCGGGTTTCATGCCTGCCCGGAGCAGCGTGAAGTGCTCGCCGTCGAAAGCCATCAGGCCGTTGTTGGCATCGTGGAGCAGGAAGCGGCCAGCGGCTTTGCCGAGGAAGCAGGTTTTACCGCCGCTCGAAAAGGTGCGGATTTGGCCGTTTTTCCACTGAAAAAGCCGCTCGTCGCTGCGAAAGCACACCGCGCCGTCGTCGGCTACTGCGATGTCCCACACGTCGGCGAACTGCTGGGCCTCTGGTGGGATGCGGTCGTTGAGCGATTGGTAGGCGAGGCGGCCCTGCGGGTCGGGACTGAAAAAGCCGATTTCGCCCTGCCCGCCGACATAGATTTTGCCGTCGGGCGCGATGGCGACGGAGCGGACGCAGGTGCCGTTGGCAATTGGGTGTCGCTGCCACTGCGCCCCGTCGAAAATGAGCAGACCCTCGTTGTTGGCGAACAGCAGCCGCCCCCACGCGTCTTGCGCGATGTCCCAGTTTTGGGTGCCAGCGCGGTAGGCAGCCTTTGGGTAGTTCGTAACCGGCGGCAGTCCGAGATTTCCCGTCTGCGCGAAGAGCAGACTGGGCAGGAGGGCGAGGAGGAGGGCGTGTGGTTTCAAAATATGGATGTTCGTGCAACCCCACCCCCGCCCCCCCCACGAATGGGAGGGGAGACGAGACTTCGTACCGTGATGTTGCGGTGTAAGCCGTATCTCTCCTCCCATTCGGAGGAGGGGCCGGGGGTGGGGTTGCAAGGTAACAACGTTGGGCATTTTGGGTTGTGTCGTAGTAATGTCGTAGCCTGTTGCGTAACCGTGTCGTACAGTAAAAATCTTTTACTACAGGGGCTTGCCATAATTTTGACCCATCAAAACCGCTTCTTTCCAAAACATTGTTTCATTTCCACATTCTCAACCTTCGTATGACACGACTTTTCACCCTGCTTTTCGCCCTCCTCTGCGTGGGCTTCCAGAATGCCTCCGCCCAAACTATCCTCGATTTCGAGGCTCCTGCCACGACCACCAATTTTCAATATTTTGGTAGTTCGATTGATGGCCAACTCACCAAAACACTCGCCAATCCGAACCCCACTGGCTTGAACACCAGCGCGACAGTGCTGGAATTTAAAAAGCCAGCCGGGGCGCAAACTTGGGGCGGCGGCTTCTCTAACCCCAACCCGACCACAGCGGTCAACGTGGTCACCAACACCAAAATCACCGTCAAAGTGCTCTACAACCACATCGGCAACCTGACGCTGAAACTCGAAAACGCTTCCCCCGGCGGTGCCAACTGGGCGCAGACGGTGGCGAACACGAAGGTAAATGAGTGGGAAACGCTCACGTTCAACGTGGCCCTGCCCAGTTTCGAGCCGCCCAACACGCCCGCTGCCGGGTACATTTACAAGACCATCACGCTGTTCACGGATTTTGGTGTCAGCCCAGCTGCCGACCAGGTGTCGTACCTCGACGACATCCGGGTGGAGCAGGCGATTGTCTGCACGACGGTGCTCAACTTTGAAGCCCCGGCCACCAGCACCACTTTCCAGTATTTCGGCAGCACGATTGACGGTCAGAAGACCACCACCATCGCCAACCCGAACGCTACGGGCTTGAACACCAGCGCGACGGTGCTGGAGTTCAAGAAGCCCGCGAACTCCCAGACTTGGGCGGGCGCATACTCCAATCCGATCCCCACGACCCCTGTTAACCTCCTCACGGGTGGAAAAATCAAGGTGAAGTTCCACACCGACCATCCCGGCAATCTGACTTTCAAGTTGGAGGAAGCCCAAGACGGCGCACCCAACTGGGCCTTGAAAGTGCCGGTCGGGGTCACGGAGTTGAATAAGTGGGTGGAACTCACCTTCGACCCCGCGCTGCCTTCCATCGAGGGGCCGAATATGCCCGCCGCTGGCCACATCTACAACAAGATTGTGCTGTTCGCCGACTTCGACGTGGTGTTCCCCACCGACCAGAAATACTACATCGACGACATCGAGGTATGCACTGCGGGCGGCATCCCGACGGCGGAAGTGACCTTCAAACTCGACATGAGCAAGTTCGTCGGCACCTTCACGAAAGCCTACGTCAGCGGCTCTTTCAACACTTGGGCGGGCGATAAAGACGAACTGCTCGACGCGGACGGCGACAAGGTTTATGAGAAAAAACTCACCCTGCCAGTGGGCCTGTACGAGTACAAGTTCACGCTTGACAACTGGGCGCAGCAGGAGCAGTTCTCTCCCACCTCGGCTTGCACCAACACTACGGTAGATGGGGCCAACGTGTTCACCAACAGGAAGTTGGTGCTGTCGGCTAACGGCAACGTCGGGCCGGTGTGCTACAACTCTTGCTACGGCTGCGGCGATGCGGTAAAAATTACCGTCAACCTCGGCATGGGCGCTGCCACGGCAGACCCAGGGGGGGTTTATCTCGCTGGCGGCTTGGATTTCGGCGCGCCCGGCGGTCGTTTCAAGATGGCCGACCCCGATGGTGACAAGGTGTTCAGCATCCAAATCGAGCGGCAACGTGGCTACTCCACTTATTACGCCTTTGCCAATGGCGCATGCCCCGATTACTCTTGCAAAGAAAATATTGCAGGTCAGTCGTGTGCAGTACCCTCCAACTTCAATGATCGTTTGCTCTCGGCAGTGCAAAAAGACACGGTCATCAACACCTGCCTTGCGTCCTGTGCCACTAACACGAACTGCACGACGGGTACGAATTCGCCTGCACTCTCCAACGATTGGATAACCTTGCAGCCCTCGCTGGCGACCGATGCGGTGCGCTTGGCTTTTGCCGCGCCAGTGGTCGGCAAGGTCAATATCCAGGTGTTCGACGCGGCTGGCAAAGTGGTTTTGGCTGAAACCCGCAGCGACGTGGCTGACAGTTATTTGATGCCGATTGCTGGGCTGAAAAACGGACTGTACTTCATGCTCGTGCAGACGGCTGATAAGGCGGCGAGCGCGCGGTTTGTCAAGCAGGATTAGTTCGTTCTAAACGTCGGCAGGGTTTGAAACCCTGCCGACGTTTTGCCTTCGCGCGCGCTTGCGCATTATGCGCAAGCGCGTGTGTGCGCATACGCGCGCACGAGCGGGCGCTGGCAGGCGCACCTCGTGTGCGGGTGCTCGCGCTGACGGGCGGGCGGGCAAGGATCGCTTCAACCTACGATTTCATTCCAATGGTGTTTAGTTAAGCGGCAGAGCCGCCGAATATTTGTAGAAATTCATGCAAGGCCAAGTCTTGGAGGTGCAGCGCACCGGCCTATTTCGGTGCGC
>JAYSUY010000762.1:0-3651 GCA_043718855.1 Saprospiraceae bacterium
TTGCCCAGTCGTGCTGCTGCTGGTGTAAATGGTGCTGCCAACCCAGTCGCCCGTTTTTACGTTGTGGGTTTTGAAGAAAGAAATGGGGAGGAAGGGGGCTGTAAGGAGGGAGGAGAGAGGAGTGAGGAGTGAGGCAGGATCGAACGGGAGCAGATGCAAGTACCGAGCGTAGAGCGGATTGTGTGCAGATTGATAGCGGAATACGTCATGTGCGACAGCCTCAAAAGTATCAGCCCGAACGGTGGCTATGGCTTGCAATAAGGTAGAGCGGTCGGGTGTTTGCATGGAATCCTGCTGCTTTGGTCAAACTTTGTTTTGACTGCTCGGTTTTGAAAGAAACAAATCAATTTTGACGCAAAAAAAGTACAATTATGAGAACCGCTACACTTTTCGCTATCAGTCTGCTTCTGCTGTCGGGCCTTAGCGTTTTTCAGTTCTGCGTGAATCCGCCGAACTACCCCAAGGAGCCTGTAATTGAATTCAAGAGCATTTCTAAAACGCAGATGTTTCAAGACATTAATGCCCTTCCGGCCGACAGCATTTTGCTCACTTTTACCTACACGGATGGCGATGGCGACATCGGCTCGATGGGGTCAGATAGCTCGTCGAGCCTGTTTTTCATCGATCAACGGGACAACAAAACCCTCGTTCCCGCCTATCGGCTGCCGTTTATTGAGCCGCAAGGGACCGGGAACGGCATTTCGGGCGAAATATCGGTGCGGCTGGGCCAGACTTGCTGCATCTACATCGGGCCGGGCGGCATCCCGCAGACTTGCGAAGATTTCCCCACCGCAAAGGATACCGTGATATATTCAGTTTTCATCCGCGACCGCGCTGGCCACGAGAGCAACCGCATCCTAACGCCGCCCATTACCCTGATTTGCAAGTAGTTGGATGCTAAGAAGATGTCTCGCAAAGGCGCAAAGGCGCAAAGTTTTGACACCTGACACTTTGCGCCTTTACGAGAAACCTTGACATCCGGCATCATACTTTGCGCCTTTGCGAGAAACCTTGACATCCAGCATCATACTTTGCGCCTTTGCGAGACCTTTTCAATTACTTGAAAAAACTAAAAATCGTCTTGCCATAGTTGCGCACATCCGTGAGCCGAGGGTGATTGAGAAAATCATGGTGGGGGTTGTGCTCCATCACGAACATCCCATCGGGCAGCAGCAGATTTCGCTCAAAAATTAAGTCTGGGATGGTGTCAATCGTTGGCAACGAATAAGGCGGGCCAGCGAAGATGTAGTCGAACTGCTCGGTAGTGTAGCCAATGAAGCGGAACACATCCATCTGAAAGATTTTCAGGCTGTCGCCCAGATCAAGTTGCTCAGAAGTTTTGCGCACAAAACGGACAGCGTCAGCGAATTTGTCCACATAAGTCACGTTGCTACATCCACGCGAGATGAACTCGTAGCTGTGGCTGCCTGTGCCGCCAAACAGGTCAAGCACCTTCGTTTCTTCAAAATCGATCTGATTGTTCAGTATGTTGAACAAGGCCTCTTTGGCATAATCCGTCGTTGGGCGGGTAGGCCAGTTGTCGGCAGGCGGATGGAAACGCCGACCCTTGAATTTTCCTCCTATGATGCGCATGCGGCAAATGTCTGACAAGTTATGGGTTGGCCCATTTTAAAAAACAGAGCGGGCACTGCGGCACCTCAAATCTTCCCCTGATAATCCGGTAAGTGGATGTAACCCTCCTCTCGGATAGCGGCGGTGAGACCAAAGTCAGCGGCGATAGCGGCCACATCCTTGGCTTCGAGGCTGCCTCGCTGAAAAAGTTCGCGAGAGAGCGCGAGCAAGAACGGGCGGTGTTGCTCCAACAATTTGCGCGTATCGGCCACCAGTTCTGACATCATTTTTTCCACATCTTGGTCAGTAGCCGATTTTTTCATCGCGTGGCCGTATTCCAGCGAGTAGTTGGCTTGATAGCGCTCATCGAAGCCATAGCGGCGGATGTAGTCCATCACCAGCATAGAAGCCTGTTCGCGGTCGTTGGAGCGGCCCACTGTAGCGTTGGCTTCGCCAAAAACCAACTCCTCTGCGATACCTCCGGCCAGAAATATGATGGCTTTTTGCATCATGCTTTCCTTCGTCTCATAAATTTCGTGCGGGAAAGTGAACCCCGAAGCATAGCTGCTCGCCACCTTCGATTTCAGTTGCAGCGGAGCCAACCCGAAAAGCACGACGTAGGCCACCGCATGGCCCGCCTCGTGTGCGCTCACGTTTGCCACTACGTTTTCAAGGTTGCCCTGCCGGATTTTGTCCATGCGCCCCACGAAGGGGATTTCCATCGTGCGAGGACCGATTTGGGCCACGATGTGCTGACGCTCATTGTCGTAACTAATTGAAAAAGAAGGGCTATCCGTATGGAGCGCTTCAAAAAGAAACTTGCTCAGGTTGGTCTCCAAAATATCGGTCACGCTGCTGAACACCGGGCGAACGCCCTGCACCGGGAACACGCCGTTGCGGTAGATGAGTTGGTACACCTCCTCGCTCAGCGAAATGGCTACCCCAAAATTTTCCTCAGCACGAACAATGATGCGGCCCACTTCCTTTCGGATGAGTGCCTCGAAATCAGTTTTCCGAAGGCTGGGGTAAATAAGGTGGATGTTGCCGAAACGCGCCACCTGCTCTGGCCGGAAGCGGCGCGTGAGGGCGTTTTTGATGTCCACCGCCGTTATTTTTTTGGTAAAAGCGTGGTAGATGTCCGCATCCACCTCGCTGTCGGAAGTGTGGGTAGCCATCTGAAACGCCTCGTCCAAGTTGCCACTGATGAGCATCAGCGTCTGGCTATAATCGGTCGGCTCAAACACGCGCTTGCGGTTTTTGGCCTCCACGATGCGGTCGAACATCTGGAGTTTGTTCAAGTCGGCGAGGTCTATCACCTCATCGTCGAAGTTGAGCATTTCCTTGATGCGGCGGGCCTCCCAAATACCGATGGTTTCGAGCATCGGGTCTTCCTCTTCGGGTGCGTCGGGTGCACGTCGGGCACGTTTGCGCTGGTTGAAGCGGTACTCATGGAGGTACCAGTCGATGTCGTCCTTCTCCCGCTTGGCCAGTCGGCCATCGCTGAGCAGCTCCCAAAAATCGTTGAACTTGGTGCTCGGTACTGGTGTGCCGTCCGATTCGATGGTGAAAAACCGTTGTATTTCGTCAAAAAGCACAATCGCAGGCTTGCCGTCCACCAGGTTGTTGGCCTTCAGGATGGCACTGACGCTGCTGAAATACGTCGTGTTGTCCGTATTCCCAAGTTCGATCTCCACAAAACGCTCCTGAAATTCGAGGTACTGCGACAACCGCCGCACGAGGTCGGTTTTGCCCACCCCAGTCATGCCCCAGAGGCACACGATGATGGGCCGGGTGAGGATTTCGGGCATCAAGTACCAAATCTGGATATAGTCGAGGAGGCTATCGATGATCTCATCGATGCCTACAAAGTCTTCTTTCAGCCTAGCGCGTATCGCGTCCAGACTGGCACGGCGTTCACGCAGGCGGGTTTTATCAACGGTAAATTTCATAATGGCGCACAAGAACGGAAGATTTGCGCGAGCAGTTCCGAAGAAATCGCATGAGTTTCTCTTTGTATGGGCTGATTTTTCTTTTCACAAAACGCTCCTGAAATTCGAGGTACTGCGACAACCGCCGCAC
>JAYSUY010000763.1:0-10412 GCA_043718855.1 Saprospiraceae bacterium
GTTTTATTTCTGCCAGTGCGTAACATGAGTCAATAAGCCAAGTCCCCTGCCAGCGTACGCAGCCCCAGCTCAGCAGTTTTCAAATTGAACAGCACGAGATTGCGGCGGCTGAGCGCCTGCTCCAGCGTGTTCTGGGCTACCTGGGTTTCCAGCGCGTTGGTCTGGCCGAGGCGGAAGCGTTCGGTACTGACCGAGAGGCTTGTGCGGGCATTGGTCACGTTTTCCTCCTCGAGCAGCAGCACCTGTTTTTGCACCTGAAAAAAAGCGATTTGGTTGTCCAGTTCGGTCTCGAAGACTTGGCGCTGGGCATCGGTGCGGAGCGCGGCTTGCTGTGCTGCCAACTGTGCTGTTTCTACCTGCCGACGCAGGTTGCCGCCGGTGTAGAGCGGGATGGATAGCGTAGCACCCAAAGTGAGACCAGCCTGTGTGTTGCTGAGCAAAATACCTGCGGCGTTGTCAGATCGCAGGGCGTTGAACTGGCCGTTGCCAATGATGCGCGGCTTGGTGAGGGTGCGGTTCTCGTCCACCGTGAGGGCGGCTACTTCCGCGTTTTTTTGGAGCGACAGTAGCCCAGGGTTTTGGGCTAAAATTTTCTGTGCCAATGCGTTGCGTTCAGGGGTGTAGGTGTTCTCCAGGTTTTCTTCTACCTCAAACTGGGTGGCCGGGTTGCGGACTAGCAGGCGGTTGAGGGCGCGTTTGGCGGCGGCTGTGGAGGTCTGCTGATTCAGCAGGTCGGCGCGTCGCTGGTTGAGGTCAATGCGGGCTTGCAAGGCATCGGTTTGGGCTGCGAATCCGGCTGCCAAGCGGGCATCGGCAATGCGCAGCCGCTCCTCGTTGAGGGTGATGACTTCGGCAATGGCCCGCTCCTGCAAGCGTCCGCGCACGATGTCGTAGTAGCCGAGTAGCACGGCGGCGGTGGTCTGCTGTACCTGATTTTGCAGGTTGAGTTGGCCGAGTGCTTCGATTTGTTCGAGGCGGTTTTTAGTGATGTACATCCGGCGGCCATCAAAAAGCGTCCAGGCGAGTTGCACCCCGGCGTTGAAGTTGTTGCTCAGCACGCCGTAGCGGTTGACGGTGGTGCCGTTGAAAAACTCTTGGTACTGGACTCCGTTGACAGAGATGTTTTCACCCGCCACGAAGTTGACAGTGGGCAACATCCCAGCGTTGGCGCGGGTGTTGTTGAGTCGGGCAATGTCTGCATCAGCGCGGCTGATGCGGATGTCATAACTGCTTTCGAGGGCGATGCGCACGGCTTCGGCAGGCGTGAGGCGAGTAGGTGGATTTTGGGCGTAAATATTTGACCCTGAAAAAATTAGAGCAAGAAATAGGAGGTGTCGTGCCATCGCGTGAGGGTGGGATTGAACAATGCAAAGGCGAAGATAACACGAAAAGCAGCAGGTCGTTCAACTGCACTCACGAGGCAAAGGCTTTTGTAAAACAAGCCCTCACGACAACAATGGGACACGGATTGAGCGGATCGGGCAGATAAAAAACGGATTTGTAGAAAAATCCGTCTCAACCTGTTTGATCCGTTGAATCCGTGTCCCATTGTTGTCGTAAGGGCCTGTATCGCAAGTTTTACCGCTTCACTCGATAACTCCCCGACACGGTGTGGCTTTTCCCTGTCCAATCCTGGAAGATACCGCCAAAGGTGCCGACGCTGAACTGGCCCGGCTGACCGCCCCAAGAAGTGAGCGTGGTGTTGAGGTTAGGCACGCTCGATGAATCTGTTGCAATCTGATTGATGTTCAAAAAATTCAATGGGAAAGTCCCTGTCTGCCCAGTATTGCTGAAACTGAAAGCAATGCTGGCTTGCTGTGAAGCATCTTCACCAGCAATAAAAGTGGTCTGGCTGTTGCTGTCGCCTTCTGGGTCAACGATGGTGAATGCCGTGCCGTCGAGGGTGTACTTGATGAACTCCGACAGATTTTGGCATACCGAAATATCGCCGAGACTCACCGTGTTGGGTGGGAAAACGGTGGTCTGCACCTGGCTTTCCAGCCCAGCGGTCAGATCGTAACCTTTTACCTCAGCGGTGCTGCTGGCGGTGCAGTTGAGGAAGGTGAAATCGAAACTCCCATCGGTATTTGGGAAGCCCACTTGCCCTGCACCTGCGCTCCATGTCAACTTTACATAGCCCTTGGCGACGGGCTGATTGTTGCAATCCGTCAAGCGGCCCGACACAGCGACGGTGTTCAACTGAGGGTCGTTGAGTACGATGTCTGGCAAGGTTACGTCGGCGGAGAACGGGCCAATTTGCTGAGAGAACAGCACCGTGTTGCCGCACTGATCGGGCAGCATCACCTCCATCAGGAATTTTTCACCTACTGGTACAGCACCGCTAAAATTGCCATTGTCATCGGTGTTACTCCAGCCTTGCCAGCCGCTGGAGAGTACGGTCAAGCGAATCTGCGCATTCACCACAGACCGCTGGCCGGAGTTGATTTTCACCTTGCCTTTCAGAATAACCAGCGGTTGAGGGAAGTCGTAATTCCAGAACGAGAAATGCTTCACCTTGCCAACGTACTGGTTGCCAGCTTTTTGCGCTTTGCCTTCTTCCATCCAGCGGGCTTTGTCATTGTCGTAATGCCACAGCGGGATGTCGCTCGGTGCGACCCCGGCTTGGCTGGCTGCGATGGGTACGGTGATCTCGGCTTCCTGCCCAGCGGCCAGTTCGAGTACCTGTCCGTTGGATTGGCCGACGAGTTCCACGCCCAGCATCCCGAAGGTGGCCAGCGTCTGCTCCTCGCCGCCCACGTTGATGCCGCGCAGGTCGCCGGGCATCTGGAAGGGCAGGTTGGCAGCCGTCGGGTCGAGGTAGCGGGCGTACACCAGTACCGTGCCGGAGTGGCTCACAGCCCCTGCGGGAAATACCAACTGAGCACCACCCGGCACTTGCACCGTGCCGCCGGTGCTGGCGGCAAAGGCCCCGACCTGCACTTTTTGGAGCAGTTGGATGGTAACAGGCTTCAGCGCGAAATGCTCCACCACGTATGCGCGAGAAAAATCGAAGTAGCCGATTTTGTTTACCTGCAAAATGGCGTTGTCAGCGGGCAGCGACACGGGCGAGAGGCGGAACACGCCGTTCGCGTCGGTCACGGCCAGTTCGCCGCCAGCCCGCACCTGTGCGCCGGTGATGGGCTGCCCGCTTTCGTCGAGGATGCGCCCGGCGAAGGTGACTGTCGATACCGAATTTGAACCCGTGAAATTGTCTTTGAAACAGGCCGTCCAGAGCAGGCTGAGCGACAGGAGAGCTAGGGGAAGGATAATTTTGAAGTGCCTCATCTTGTGTTGTGTGTGTTTTTGTGAAAAAAAGCGATTTCACGGTGCTACACGCAGCGGGCGGGGCGGAGGTTGGGTGGGGTACTGAGAATAGAGAGAGAAAGTGAGCGTACCGCAATGCCGCTCAATTCACCCGCACCACCCTGTTCTCTTCCCCTATAATCTCGATTTCGATGCGTGCGACATCTTCCGGCAACATGCTCTCGGCCAGTTGTGGCCACTCGATGACGCAGTACCAAGGGTCGTACAGCAAATCTTCCAGCCCGATATCGAACACTTCCTGTGCGGAGTTGAGGCGGTAGAGGTCAAGGTGGTGGAAGAGGGCCTCTGAGCCATCGGCTGCCGAGTAGCGGTACTGATTGATGAGGGAAAAAGTGGGGCTGGCCGTGTTGCTTCGTACGCCGAGGTATGCGCATAAAGCCTTCACGAGCGTGGTTTTGCCTGCGCCCATGTCGCCGTAGAGCGCGATTTTGCGCCGCCCGGCCAGCGCTTCGAGGAGGCGGGGCATGGCGGGCAGGAGGTCGGCGGGGGAGGAGAGATGGAGTTCCATCGTAGAGCAAGTGGTGGAAAATTGGAACGCGGATGACGCGGATGCGAGCAACGCAGATTTATGCGGAGGTTTTAAAATCCGTGAAATCCGCGTTGCTCGCATCCGCGTCATCCGCGTTCCAAACAGTGCATCACAAAGTTAGTACCTGTAATAGTCTGGCTTGAACGGTCCGGCGGTTTCTACACCGATGTACTCGGCTTGGTGCGGAGCCAGTTCTTCCAACTCTACACCGATTTTGGCGAGGTGGAGGCGGGCCACTTTTTCGTCCAGGTGCTTGGGTAGCATGTACACCTTGTTGTCGTACTTGTCCGTGTTTTGCCAGAGTTCGAGTTGTGCCAACACTTGGTTGGTGAAGGAGTTGGACATCACGAATGACGGGTGGCCTGTGCCGCAACCGAGGTTCACGAGACGACCTTCTGCCAAGAGTATCAGGTCTTTACCATCCACGTTGTAAATATCCACCTGCGGTTTTACCGTCGATTTGGTGTAGCCGTAGTTGGTGTTCAACCAAGCCATGTCGATCTCGTTGTCGAAGTGGCCGATGTTGCATACGATGGTCTTGTCGTTCATCATGCGGAAGTGTTTTTCCGAAATGATGTCGCAGTTGCCCGTAGCCGTCACTACGATGTTGGCGCGGGGGATAGCGTTCTCCATGCGCTTCACCTCGAAGCCGTCCATGGCCGCTTGCAGGGCACAGATTGGGTCAATTTCGGTAACAATTACCCGTGCTCCAGCACCGCGCAGCGAAGCCGCCGAGCCTTTACCCACATCGCCGTAGCCCGCCACGACGGCCACTTTGCCGGCCATCATGATGTCGGTAGCGCGGCGTATCGCGTCTACGAGACTTTCCTTGCAGCCGTATTTGTTGTCAAATTTCGACTTGGTGACGGAGTCGTTGATATTGATGGCGGGCAGCGGCAGGGTGCCTTTGGCTACGCGCTCGTACAGGCGGTGCACGCCGGTGGTGGTCTCCTCCGATATGCCTCGAATACCCGCTGCGAGTTCTGGAAACAGGTCGAGCACCATGTTGGTGAGGTCGCCGCCGTCGTCCAAAATCATGTTGAGGGGCTGGCCGTCGCTGAACGCGAACAGCGTCTGCTCAATGCACCAGTCGAACTCTTCGGCGTTCATGCCCTTCCAAGCGTACACTGGGATGCCCGCTTTGGCGACGGCCGCAGCGGCGTGGTCTTGGGTGGAAAAAATGTTGCACGACGACCAGGACACTTCCGCGCCGAGTTCCACCAGCGTCTCAATGAGCACGGCGGTCTGGATGGTCATGTGCAAGCACCCGGCGACGCGGGCACCGCTCAGGGGTTTGCTGGTGCCAAACTCCTCGCGGAGCGACATCAGGCCGGGCATTTCGGCTTCGGCGAGGTGGATTTCTTTGCGGCCCCATTCAGCGAGGGCGATGTCTTTGACTTTGTGTTTGGGGCGAGTGTCGGTTGCTACGGACATGGTTGAGTAGTGTGAGTGGTTGACCGGTTGAATGGTTAACTGGTGATTGGTTGATTTGGGACGGAAAACAGCAAAACATCATTTGGGTTGACCCAAAAGTTTGGCGGTGCAAAAGTATAAAGTTCTGAGGCGAACGGCCAAGCCCGAAAAACGGAGGATGTTTGTATGTTCGCCCGATTTTTCAGGAAAAAACATGACGAAGAAAATAACGGATGAATCAAGCCCGAACTCAAGATCGGAACCACCCGCTCCGCCGCCCAACCCGCTGAAAGAACTGCTGGGTAAAAGTTGGAATCTGGAGCTGCTCATCTCTGGTGCGGCCATCGTGTTTGCCGGTTTTCTGCCCGAATGGGTGGAGCGATCCTACTACCTTCAACAGCAGTATGTTGCGCTGGATGTAGGCGGGCAGTTCGCCACCTTGCCGCTGCTGGCCTACGCCTTTTTTAAAGTGGTGTCTTGGTTGCTTATCGCCTCATTCGTGGTGCATTTGGTGATGCGGGCATTTTGGGTGGGGCTGATCGGCTTGCAGGCTGCTTACCCGGAGGGTATTCGTTACGACCACATCCCCAATGTGGCACCTGCCACGCGCCGTTTTCAGGAAGAAAAATTGGGCCGACTGGATGATTTTATCCTCCGCCTCGACCGCCTGTGCAGCCAAGTGCTGGCACTGGCCTTCCTCATCGCGCTGATGGGCGTGGCGGTCGGGCTGACGTACAACATCTTGTTCTGGACGATGCAGGCCATGCAGGCTTTCTTGCCTGAAAAATGGCTGATGATCTTGTGGAATCTCGCGGCTTTTGTGTTTTTGGCCGGAGCGGTGACCATCATATGGTTCAACTTCAAGATGAAAAAGGGTGGAGATTTGAACGAGAAGTACGGGCTTCGGATGGCCCGTCTGGGCTGGGGCTTCAACACGATGGCTATCCCGCTGCTCGCTCGGCCCATCATGTACCTCTCGTTGGCATTTCTGAGCAATGTGCCGCCGCGTCGATACTACTGGACACTGGCAGGGCTTTCTGTGATGGTTATGGTGAGCGTTTTCGCCATTATGGTACAAAAAATGGGCGAAATCAAGCAGCGCAACCTCCTTGAAATCCGCGACTGGTACGCTGCTGGCGACCCGGCCCGCCAACTTCAATCAGTCGCTTACGACAACCTGCGCACTTCGTCGGGCCACATCCCTCCGCTCAGCATACAGGCGGATGTGGTGGAGGGGCCGTTCCTGCGGGTGTTCGTGGCCTATCCAAAAACCTTGGATGCAGCCATCGGGGGGTACTGCACGGAACCGGTGTTGCCCGATTCGGTACGCAAACGTGAGCGGGTGCGGCTTTTGGACAGCCTGAGTTTGGCTTGTCTCAGTCGTTTTTTTCAACTCTCCGTCAACGACTCGCTGTACCGCGAGCCGGGCTGGGTGTTTCACGAAAAAGATGGATTGGTGCCGACCAAAGGCCTGCTCGCCTACCTGCCCACTGCGCCATTTTTGTTGGGGAAAAATGTGCTGACGCTCAAAACCCGCTACGTTCAGAAACTAGATTCGCTGAACAACTACGCCTCGCTCCCGTTCTGGTTTGCCCCCAAATAAAGGCCAGAGGTTAGCCATATTGACCACATTATTCACATTGACCACATTACTATGATATTCGTTTCCAATCAATTTGGTCGCCGCAGCGGCATGATAAGCGGTGGCCCCGGCTGCCTTATTTTGGGTGTTTTGGCCCTCGTAGCCTTCTGGTTTGTGCTCAAAGGCTTGTACGCATTGCTCTACTGGGCGGCTCCGGTGCTGTTTGTGGCGGCACTCATCGTCAACTGGCGTGCGGTGGCCGCCACTGGCCGTGACTTCTGGGCGTTGTTGCAGCGCAACCCACTGGGCGGCCTACTGCTGGGGGCATTGTGTGTGGTGGCGTTCCCATTGCTGGCACTTTACCTGCTGTTGCAGGCGGTGGGTTACAACAAGTTGCAAGCGTTCAAGCAGCAGTTTGGTCAGCAGCCGGGCGCGACTCAGCCAGAGGGCGAGTTTGCGGACTACGAAGAGTTGGAGAGCCGGCCCAAAGGCGGCAGCCGATCTGCCGACGAGGAGCCTGTGGAAATTCCAGTCCTGCCCGACCGAGAACCTTCGTCTGCGGCGAAGGAGTACGCGCCCGCCGAAGTCCTGACGAAGGAGGTGCCGAAGAAGCCCGGCAACCCATACGATCAGATGTTTGAGTAACTCAGATCGCACACGGCACAAATTGGAACACCGAAAAGGCCGATACTTCCGACACCACCGATTTCTGTGTTTTGGACAAGCCTTATTATGCAAGTCCTTTACTGTCGGTGGTGTCGGAGGTATCGGCCTTTTCGGTGTTCCAATTTGTGCCGTGTCGCGTCAAGTGGGCTTACTGCCCGATCAGCAGCGGCGCGCTGCTCCGCCCGTTCATAATGATCACCTTCGCATTGGGCGAGTTGGCGAGTTCTTTTTGGGCTTTGATCTGCTCGTACTGTAAAAGTTTGTCGGTCAGCGATGCCGTGAGGATGCGCTGGTAGTCGGCGATGCCCTGAGCCTCCACCCGTTTGCGGTCGGCTTCCTGCCGCTCCTTGTCCAGCACGAAGCGCATCTTTTGCGACTCCTGCTCGGCGTTGATTTTCGATTCGATGGCCGCTTTCACACTTTCTGGTAGGTTGATGTTGCGCACCAGCACCTGCTCCAGCACCAATCCGCGTACCGTGAACTCATCGCTGAGGGCTTTGAAAAGCCTCGACTGAAACTCATCGCGCTTGGTGGAGTAGAGCGAGACAGCATCGTAGTAGGCTGCGAAGTCGCGAATTTTGGTGCGCGTGAGGGGGCGCACGATCACGTCCACATAACTTTCGCCGAGGGTGCGGAGTATTTCGGGGGTCTTGTCGGGTATCACACGGAACAAGACGGTGATGTCGATGATCACCTCCAAGCCGTCAGAGGAGAGTACCCGGATGGCATCGTCGCCCATTTTGTCGCCTTCACTGTGTACACTCGACATGGTGTAGTTAAGTGTGCGGATATCAAAGCGGCGCACGTCCATTACGGGGTTCAGAAAGTTGAGGCCCTCGGTCAGCACGCCGTCTTGGATTTTGCCGAACAAAGTTTTTACCCCAGCCTCTCCAGGCTGAATCTGGACGAAACAAGAGGTCATCAGCCCCATCACAATCAAACCGATGCCCACGAACCGGCCAATGCGGCCAGCAGAACCGAAATTGGGGTTGGCTTTGGAGATGGCAGTAGTGACAACTGCGATGAGTATGCCGAGCAGGAGGAGGAACATGGTGTCTAAATTGTGTAGAGTGAACGTTAAGCTGTGCAGCCTGTGAGCAAAAGGTGCCTTTTTAGCAGTGCCTGTTTTTCTTGCAAATGTAGGTTTTTGAGCACAACCATGTGAGTTACATCAATTTTACAGATGAAAGTTTGCTCAGACCACGCTAAGAAAAAATGAATTTCTGAGCGGCTTGTTTGGAAATTGTAACACTCACACTATTTTTACCGCCACTTAAACACGCCCTACTGGGCAGGAATGCGGTTTTTTACCTCTGCGGATTTTTTTTCTGCTGCCACACACCATAATATATGGTGCAAGCATCTACACAAAAAGTAGGTGCCAAAAGCGGAGCAACAAGTTAAACGCTGATGAGGAAAACATGCTGTCCTGCACTCACTGGGAGTCAGTCAAACTAAATCAATCATTCACTCACTTACTTAAATTTACACGCAGCATGACAGCAGCAAAACCCACACAAGCAAAACAGCAACAAGGCGGAGGCATTGGGGCTAGTCTTCCATTCATTGTAATTCCTGCCCTTTTTGTAGTGTCCGTCCTTATCTGGATGTTCGTGTTCGGTGCTCCCCACAACTTCATTGATGGCGACAACTCCAAAGACCCACTGCCCGGCAACATGCCTGGTACGATCTACAAGGGCGGTGTCATTGTGCCAATCCTTCTCACCATGTTTTTCACCGTTATCGTATTCGTCATTGAGCGGTTCATCACCCTCCGCCAAGCAAGGGGTACCAACGACGTGGACACCTTCGTGCGAAGCATCAAGGGTTTCTTGGATCGTGGTGATCTTGCTGGCGCATCCTCGGCTTGCGACAAGCAAAAAGGCGCAGTAGCCAACGTGGTGAAAGCTGGCCTGCACAAGTATGATGAGATGACCAAAATCACTGGTATGGAGAAAGACGAGAAAGTGATCGCCATCCAGAAAGAAGTGGAAGAGGCTACTACGCTCGAACTGCCGATGCTCGAAAAGAACCTCAACATCTTGGCGACCATCGCTTCGGTGGCAACCCTTATGGGTCTGTTCGGTACGGTGTTGGGTATGATTCGTTCGTTTGCGGCATTGGCTAACGCTGGCGCTCCAGACTCAACGGCTCTCGCAACGGGTATCTCTGAGGCTCTGATCAACACGGCTTTGGGTATTGGT
Organism: Saprospiraceae bacterium; assembly: GCA_043718855.1. Lineage (GTDB taxonomy): Bacteria > Bacteroidota > Bacteroidia > Chitinophagales > Saprospiraceae > M3007. The sequence continues at coordinate 9,719 of JAYSUY010000763.1, forward strand.
ACTTCAGCAGTTGCCATCGTGTTTTACAATTTCTTCACGAGCCGCATTGACGCACTGACCTACCGCATTGACGAAGCCGGGTACAGCCTGACCCAAACTTTTGCATCGAAGGGCCACTAATTTTTGGGGTTATGAGTGGTGGAGTTATGGGCTTCTGCCCATCACTTTTCAGTCCGCCACATTTGAGCATCACGCTCACGCATAACTCATAACTCATAACTTAAAAAAATTATGCCAAAGCACAAACCTAAAAGGGGCAATCCGACGATTGACATGACGGCCATGTGCGACGTGGCCTTCCTGCTGCTTACCTTCTTTATGCTCACCGCAAAGGCTAAGCCACAGGAAACAGTCATCGTGGACACGCCTTCGTCCATTTCGGAAACCAAGTTGCCCGATGCTGGCACACTGACCATCTTGGTTAGCAAGGACGGCAAGGTCTACTTGGACATGGTGGGGCAGCACACACGCTTGGACCTGATCAAAAGCGTCAGTTCGCGTTTCCAACTCGGTCTGAGCGAGGAGCAGGCCGTAAAATTCTCCAACGCGGGCAGTTTCGGTGTATCGAGAGCCAAGTTGAAGAAATGGCTCGATGAGTCGCCTGCTGAACGCGCCAAGTTTCCCACAGATGGCATTCCGATCGACACCGCCAACATCAACAACAGCGAACTGGCCGACTGGATCCACAACGCCC
>JAYSUY010000764.1:0-3647 GCA_043718855.1 Saprospiraceae bacterium
TGAGCGTAGATGGCTGCGGCTGGCGCAACTGGGAGTTGGAGAAGGGCATCGAGCAGCGGTCCATCAACCAGCAGGCCCAAGCCAACTGCTACGAGGCACTGTTTTCCACTTTTCACCCCGAACCTTGGTGGGCAGGCTGCTTCCTGTGGAAGTGGTTTCCCAATATGCGTGGCCACGAAGGTTACCCCGACCACGACTATACCCCTCAGGGCAAATTGGGAGAAAGTATGCTGAAGAAGTGGTACGAGGGCAAGCAGTAACTTTCGAAGGTATTCTACTGCCTTTTTGCCACCCCATTTTTATTTTGCTGACAAAAATGACCTTTGCTCCCTATGCTTAAACTGCCAATCCGTCAGTTTTCTTTGCGTGGCACAACGATTGATAAAATGGTGAGACACAAACAAATCCACGAATCCACAACTCAACATTCATCAACTCGTATAAGATAATGGGAAAAATCATCGGCATTGACCTCGGTACCACCAACTCCTGCGTATCGGTCATGGTCGGCAACGAGCCGGTTGTGATCGCCAACGACGAGGGCGCTCGCACCACGCCATCTGTAGTCGGTTTTCTTGACAACGGAGAGCGCAAAATCGGTGCCCCCGCCAAACGCCAAGCCATCACCAACCCTACCCGCACTGTATCCTCCATCAAGCGGTTCATGGGTATGCGTTACAGCGAATCCGCCACTGAAATCAGCCGGATGCCGTACAAAGTCGTGAAAGGCGACAACGACACTACTCGCGTGGACATTGACGGGCGGCTCTATACTCCCCAGGAAGTGAGCGCGATGGTGCTGCAAAAAATGAAAAAAATAGCCGAGGACTATCTCGGCGAAACCATCACCGAAGCCGTCATCACAGTGCCGGCTTACTTCAACGACTCCCAGCGCCAAGCCACCAAAGAAGCCGGTGCCATCGCGGGCCTTGATGTGAAGCGCATCGTGAACGAGCCAACGGCAGCTGCCCTTGCTTACGGCCTCGACAAGCGCGACAAAGACATGACCATCGCCGTGTACGACCTCGGAGGCGGCACTTTTGACATCTCCGTACTCGAATTGGGTGGCGGCGTGTTTGAGGTGAAATCTACCAACGGCGATACGCACTTGGGTGGCGACGACTTCGACCAAGTCATCATCGAATGGCTGGCCGATGAGTTCAAACGCCAAGAAAACATGGACCTCCGCAAAGACCCAATGGCCCTCCAACGCTTGAAAGAAGCGGCAGAAAAAGCCAAAATCGAACTGTCGAGCGGTGCAGAGACCGAAATCAACCTGCCCTACATCACCGCTGTGGATGGTGTGCCGAAGCACTTGGTGATGAAACTCAGCCGCGCCAAATTCGAACAGATGACCGACTCGTTGGTGCAGCGCACCCTCGAACCCTGCCGCAAGGCCCTGCAAGACGCTGGTATGAAACCCAGCGACATCGGCGAGGTGATCTTGGTGGGCGGCTCCACCCGCATCCCGCGCATCCAGGAGGAAGTCGAGCGTTTTTTCGGCAAAAAACCGAACCGCTCGGTGAACCCCGATGAGGTGGTGGCCATCGGTGCATCCGTACAAGGTGGTGTACTCAGCGGCAACATCAACGACGTGCTGCTGCTCGACGTAACCCCGCTTTCGCTGGGCATTGAGACCATGGGCGGTGTGTACGATGTGGTGATCGAAGCCAACACGACCGTGCCGACCAAGAAATCCAAAACCTACTCGACAGCCAGCGACAACCAGCCTCAGGTGGAAATCCACATCCTGCAAGGTGAGCGCCCGATGGCGAAAGACAACCGCTCCGTAGGCCGCTTCGTACTGGATGGATTGCCGCCCGCACCGCGTGGTGTACCGCAGGTAGAAGTCTCGTTCGACATCGATGCGAACGGCATCCTGAGCGTATCAGCCTTGGACAAAGGCACTGGCAAGCAACAGAATATCCGCATCGAAGCCAGCACCGGCCTCTCCAAGGAGGAGGTGGCTCGTATGAAGGCTGAGGCTCAGGCCAATGCTGAAACCGACCGCCAAACCCGCGACCGTGCCGAAAAACTGAACGCTGCCGACTCGATGATTTTCCAGACGGAAAAACAACTCCGCGAGTTCGGCGACAAAGTGTCGGCCAACCACAAGGAAAACATCGAAAAGGCACTCAACGAACTCCGCGAGGCGCACAAAGCCGAGAATCTCGACCGCATCGAGCCGCTCTCACAAGCCCTCACGGAGGCTTGGAATGCAGCCAGCCAGGAGATTTACCAAGATCAGCAAGCAGCCAACGGCGGCTCTGCCGAAGGCGGCCCAACTGGTGGCGGCAAAACCGCTGATGCGACACAGGACGTGGAGTTTGAGGAAGTGAAGAGTTAAACTTGATTTTCAGAGGTTTAGAAAAATAGCGAAGCCGCTCGGAATGGGATTCCGGGCGGTTTTTTCATAGATATCCTACTTTTGCATCTACACTTGTAGCACTTTGCTGCTTGTTGCGACACCATTCAAAATCATTATGGAATTCCAGTTTGATGCAAAAGGCTTTTTGAAGCCTCACGAAAAAATCGAGACTTCGATGGAGGCTTTTCAAAAAGCATTCGTGTCAGGCTTTCCACCAGAGTCTACTCGGCACGAATTGTTTGTCGGGTATCTCCACTTTTTAAAAGATTTCAAGGAGCAAGTAACTCCCAACTTCACTCAATGGATTGGCGGTAGTTTCGTGACGACGACGAAGTCTCCTAACGATATTGATTTTGTCACGCTGATTGATTTTGAAACCTACCAAGAAAAGGAAGCGCTGATAGATTCCTGTTTTAGGGCAAAGGCTGCCATAGAAAAGTATGGCGTTGATGCTTTTACCTTGTATGTATATCCAGAAAAGCACCTTAAATTTGCATTGACCAAGGGTGACATGGCTTACTGGTACGACTTCTGGACAAGCACCCGGAAGGATCTTTTCGGTCAGAGGCACCGCAAAGGTTTTTTAGAGTTAAAATTTTAACAACATGGAAGCAGTAGAAGTATTCGATGAAAAAATCGTCCAGATTGGCGACATCTTGGAGCAAATCGCGTCGCTCAACCGGCGCATCGCCTTTCACAAGCAAAACAACGGCGATGTTTCTACCATCAGCCAGTACGAGTATATGCGCGAGCGGTTTGCCAACGAACTGCGCGACCTCCTTAGAGCATACCAGTTGGATGCGCGTATTTCAGTGATAGCGGTTTAGCAGCCGCTCTGTTGGTAAAATAAAAAACCGCTCGGAATCCAATTCCGAGCGGCTTTTTTGTTGAAAAATCACCTCAAACTCCCCAGCCCCGTCATCTCGCGCACCTCACGCATGGTCTGCTGGGCACGTTTGCGGATTTCGGCGCTGCTATCCTGAATCTGCGACTTCACCGCTTTTTTGTCGGCGTTCAACTCCGCCAGCCGCTCGCGGAAGGGGTTGATCATCGCCACCAGCGTATCGGCCACCTCCTCTTTCAATGCGCTGTATTTGAGGGCGTTGGCTTGGTAATCCAGCGTCAGGCTGTCGTGGGCGGCCGTGTTGCCGCAAGCCCGCAGCAGTTCGAAGAGGTTGCTCACCCCCGCGCTCATTTCGCCAGCCTTCGTTTCGCCTGTATCGGTCACAGCCGATTTGATCTGCTTGCGCACCCGCTCTTCTTCGCCGAACAGGTTGAT
>JAYSUY010000765.1:0-3647 GCA_043718855.1 Saprospiraceae bacterium
CTTCCAACCACCCCTCCCCTACCCCTCGGCCCGTATCGCTGGCCGACCTGAGTGAGTCGCTCGAAGGCCAGTTGCTGAGCATTGCCTGTGCAGGTTTCAGCAGCCCCGGCAGCACGTTCAACAAGGCCACCACCTTCGGCCTGACCGACGGCGGCGGCACTTCGGCCAAACTTTATCTGCCCAACGGCCACCCCCTCATCAGCACCGCCATCCCCGCTGCGCCAGTGCGCCTCACTGCGATTCTCTCGGCCTACAACAGCTTCCAACTGCTGCCCCGCAGTGCCGCAGACTTCATGGCTACGCCCTGTTTTTTTTACGAAAACCAGCCCGCACAGGGCGACATCCAGCCCAATAGTTTCCTGCTGAACTGGCGTACCAACTCTACTTCCACCGCCAAAATTCGCTACGGCACCACGCCCGCGCTCGGCCAAGTGGTGGATGTACCCGGCAGCGGCCCTTCGCACACCTTCCAACTGAGCGGCCTCCAGCCCGGCACCATCTACTGGGTGCAGGTGGAGTGCGAGCGTGACGGTCAGAAAATTTTGTCCGAAAAAATGCCCCTCGCCACCCGCTCCACCTCATCGGGGCAAATCAAGGTTTTTTTCAACCACTCGATTGACCCGGCAGTAGCCAACGGTTTGCAGCCTGACGGGCAAACATTTCAGGCCGTGTTGGCCGAAACTTTAGCCCGAATCAACGCCGCCCAGCAGACGCTCGATGTGGCGATGTACAACGTGAACCGCAGCGACCTCGTGGCTGCGCTCACAGCTGCGCACCAGCGCGGGGTGCGCGTTCGCTATGTTGCGGCGGCAGATACTGAAAACTTTGCGCTCAAGCCATCGCCACCCTTCGGCCATATTTTTGGAAACGCCAACGCACTGATGCACAACAAGTTCATCATTGCAGATGCCGCCCTACCAGACAAGGCTTGGGTCATGTCAGGCTCCATGAACTGGACCAATAGCAACATGACCGACGACTTCAACAACACGCTGTTCGTTCAAGACCAGTCGCTGGCGCGAGCCTACACCATTGAGTTTGAGGAAATGTATGGCAGCACGGGAAGCCTGCCCGACGTGACCAAAGCCCGTTTTGGGGCAGCCAAATACGACAACACGCCGCACCAATTTGTCATCGGTGGACGCAAGGTGGAGTCGTGGTTTTCTCCCTCCGACCACACCACGCGCCGCATCACAGATGTGTTAAAATCGGCCCAAGCGGAAGCCCTGTTTGCCCTCTTCGTTTTCACAAAAGAAGAACAGGCGCAAGCCATCGCGCAGGCACACACCAACGGCGCACAGACGCGTGGCATCATTGACGACACAGGCACCGGCAGCGAGTACAACTACCTGTTGGGCAACTTCGTGCAGGTGAAATTGCACCCCGACCCGGCTATTTTGCACCACAAATACGCCGTGGTGGATGCAGGCCAAGCCCTCTCCGACCCGACGGTAGCGACGGGCTCGCACAACTGGAGTCAAGCTGCCGAAACAGCCAACGACGAGAACACACTGATCATCCATGACAAGAATATCGCCACGCTGTACAAGGCAGAATTTGAAAAACGCTGGTCAGAAAACACCACTTCTACTACGCAGCCAGATGCCGCCCAAACAGTGCAACTTATTCCCAATCCTGCTGAAAACGAGATACTTGTGAGCGGCCCAGTACAAGGATCAGTCACCGTGCGCGACACATCTGGCAAGGAGTGGCTGTATGAACTGCTGCACAGCAGCGGCACGACACGGCTCCGGCTGGAAGGCCTGCCAGCCGGCAATTATTTCGCCACCATCAAAACGTCCGATGGCCTCATTGCCCTTCCGTTTCAAAAAATTTGAGGTCGAGCAATCTGGCGCGGCCCACCCCGTAGGCACCGATTCGGTGCTGCTGGGTGCATGGGCCGATGTGAGCGGAGCGCAGCGGGTGCTCGATATCGGCACTGGTACGGGAGTGATAGCGCTGATGGTGGCGCAGCGAAGGGAGAAAATGTCCAATGCTCAACAAGGAATATCCAACGTCCAAGTGGGCGGCTTGCACTTGGACGTTGGATATTCCTTGTTGAGCATTGGACATTCTATCACCGCCCTCGAAATCCACCCGCCCTCCGCCGCCCTCGCCCAGCGCAATTTTGCTGCTTCGCCCTGGGCCAATCGCTTGCAGGTGCAGGAAATATCGGTTCAAGAATTTGCGCAAGTCGCTGGCTGTCAGTTCGACCTCATCGTGAGCAACCCGCCTTTTTTCTCCGAACGCACGGTATCGCCCGACACGGCGCGGCGGCTGGGGCGGCACACAGCCACGCTCTCGCCAGGCGATTTGCTGGAAGCGGTGGGCCGCTTGCTGGCCCTGAAGGGCCGATTTTGTGTGGTGTTGCCTGCCCTGGAAGGCCAGCGGCTCTGCGAAATGGCCGTGCCATTGGGGCTGTACTGGACGAAAATCACGCAGGTGCGCAGCCGCCCAGAGAAGCCAGTGGAGCGCTGGTTAATTCAGTTCGAGCGCGACCCCTACCCTTTCGAGCAAACAGAACTGTTGATTTACGAGCAAGGGGAACAATACGCTGAGGCGTTCCGAGAGTTGACTGGGGCGTTTTACCTGCACATGGTGGGGCGAGGTTCGTAACTGGCTAACCTCACTGGCTGAGATTTTTTTCCAGCCGAATAGTTTTATAGCAAAAATAGAAGATTTTTGTGCTGCGTTCCCTGTCGCCCGTTCATAGTTTATCGTTCACCGTTCATCGTTCCCTTCCCGTGCTGCCCACCGACCTCCGCCACTCCTTCCTGCCCTTCGTGCGCCCCGACTATGTGGAAGGCATGGTGATCGGCGATGACCTCGACAGCCTGCTCTCGGCCCTGTACCTGCACCGCCGCTACGGGTGGCCGGTGGTGGCGACCTACTGCCGTTACACCCGGCTATGGCACAGCGGCGAGCGGGCAGTTTTTCAGCGGCAGTTGGACTCTGGGCGGCTCTGCGCGGTAGATTTGGATATGTACTGCCCCACCCTACCGAGCATCGGCCACCATATCCTGCGCCTCGGCCAAAACGACGGCGATCTGCCCGGCCAGAGCCACTCGCTCAACCCTAACAACTTGCGTGGCCTCAGTATCGCTCAGGGCTTTCGCCGCAAATACCCGCTGGCCACCATCCACCTGTTGCTTTGGCTTTTTGAGGAGAAAACGCTCTCCCCGGATGCCGAAATGCTCGTCTGGCTGGCCGACTCGACCTACATCAACGCCCAGCAGTACACCGACAACCTGACGGACTGGGTCACTCGTTTTTTACAGCGGCCAGCCTTCGCTGACCTTCTGCCCGCGCTACAAACCCTTGGTTTTGAAGAGTCTCTGCAAAAAAATATCCTGCGCCACATGGCCGCTAACCCGTTGTGCCGCCCCCTACCCCACTCTGCCTACCGCTCCCGCCACTTGGGCCTCAACGGCTTCCAGTGCCAGTGGCATCACCCGCTGCGACAGTCTGCCGACCTCCGCTCACTGCTCCAACTGCTGAGCCAAATCACCGGTTGGGCGGTGCCGCCGTTTGCGCTCCTCGAACCCGGCGGACAACAGGATTTCGACTGCATTGAAGGTCAGCGGCATGAAATCCGGGTGCCAGAATTGCTCGCCACAGGGCTGCCTTTTGGCGAATGGCTCGACCAG
>JAYSUY010000766.1:0-10402 GCA_043718855.1 Saprospiraceae bacterium
GGTGGGGAGGAAGGTGGTGCGGGGGCAGATGGGATGAGATTTGGAAAAAAAATTAACTTTGCAAGGCCATGCCAGCACGAGATAGATATCACTACGAATTCAGGACAGCCTTGGAAAAAGAAGGCTGGACCATCACCAACGACCCATACGGGCTGAAAATAGAGAGCAAGCGAACTTACCCGATAGATATTGGTGCGGAGCGGCTGCTCGCTGCTCAAAAAGGGAAAGAGAAAATTGCTGTTGAAATCAAGTCGTTTCTTCAAGACAGCATTGCTTCGGCATTTCACGAAGCATCCGGCCAGTACATCGGATACTTTTTGGGGCTTCAAGTACAAGAACCCGACCGAACGCTCTACTTGGCTATCCCATCAGAGGTCTTTGCCGAGATGGAAAACATGGCTCTTGTCCAAATGGTGGCAGAGCACCTGAAAATCAAGTTTATTGTTTTCAGTCCGTTTGAAAAAAGCATTGAAAAATGGATACACTAAGCAAATATCAAAACGCCCTGACCGCGATTCTGGAAGAGTACGCGGACTATCTCAAAGAGCCCAACCTTGAATGCCAGGTCATTTGCGACTACAAGCGCAATCACTTTCAACTGCTCAAAACAGGCTGGGAGAATGGGCGGCACTACCATTACTGCATCTTTCATTTTGACATCAAGGATGGCAAGGTGTGGATACAGGAGAACCGGACGGACATCCACATCAGCCAAGATTTGGAGGCGCATGGCATTCCCAAAGCGCATATCGTTCTTGGCCTCCAGTCCCCTAAGGCGAGGGCGTACTCTGAATTTGCGGCGGCTTGAACTGCCCACCGAGCGCATGGGCCGCGAAAAAGGGATGTACACCCTGATGTACGGCGAGGCCCTCAAGAACCTTGAACTGGCCGATTTCGCCCTGCGCAACAAGGTGCCGTACATCCAGCCGATTGACCTGCCGATACCGCCGCTCGCCGCCACGCCCTACGGGAAGAAAAAGGCACTGCTGCTGGGGCTGGGACTGGGGCTGCTGCTGGGGGGGCTGTTTGTGGTGGGGAGGAAGGTGGTGCGGGGGCAGATGAGGCAAGATTGAACAACAACTATGTGCGGCATTTTTGGCATCGTCAGCAAAAGACCAGATTTCAACAACCCCGCTCTGCTCAAGCAGGCAAGCGCGATGCTTCAACACCGAGGCCGCGACAACGCAGGGGTTTGGGAAGAAAAACACGTCGCGCTGCTGCACCGCAGACTGTCCATCCTCGACCTCTCCGCTGCTGGACACCAGCCAATGAGAAGCCCCGACGGGCGGTTCACCATCATCCAAAATGGCGAGATCTACAACCACCTCGAACTGCGGGCGAAGCACTGCGCCGACCACGCTTTCCGCAGCACCGGCGATACGGAGACTTTGCTCGTTCTGCTGTCTAAGTTTGGCACGTCGATACTGCCTGAATTGGTGGGGATGTGGGCCTTCGCACTTTGGGACTCGGCAGAGCAGAGGCTGCTGATCTGCCGTGACCGCTACGGCCAAAAGCCGCTTTTTTGGGCAAAAAGCGATAAAAAATTGGTGTTTTCCAGCGAGATAGAGCCGATACGCGCGGCGCTTGACCGCCCGAACGCCAGCCCGCTCGCCGTCGCAGAGTACCTTGCCACAGGCTGCTACGGGCACTTGGGCAGCGAGACTTTTTACCAAGAAATTTTCAGCCTGCCACCTGCCTCGTTTGCTTGGGCAAGCCCCGGCGACCTCCGTGTTTCCCCGCAGCGATATTGGGAGATTCCGTCCGTTGCTCCCAAAGACCGCATCCCTTTCGATGCGTTTTCGGTGGGCCGGTTCCGACAAGTCGTAGAAGAAGCCGTGCATTCGCAGATGCTCTCCGACGTGCCTGTGGGCTTCACGCTCTCCGGCGGTTTTGATTCCAGCAGCATCGTTTCGATAGTAGCCAACGCGACCCGTTCGCCGTTGGCTATTTTTACGGGCCAAACTCCGGGCGACCCGGAAAAAGACGAGACCCGCTACGTGCATGCTTTGATGCGCCGCTACGGGCGGGCGATGGACGTGACGTTTTGCCCCATTGACGACATCCGGCTCAGCCGCGACCTGCTGCCCACCATACGGCAGCAGCAGGAGCCGTTTGGCGACCCGTCCATCATCGCGCACGGACGCTTGATGGACGCTGCGCAGCAGCGCAACATCCGGGTCATACTGGGCGGGCAGGGGGGCGACGAGGTGCTGTTCGGCTACACCTGGATGCTCAACGGCTTGCTCTCGGAAGACCTTCGGCACCTTCGGCTCCGCCGCTTTTGGGCCGAGGCGCAGGCCCTACATTTTTCGCTTCCGCTAAAAATGCGCCTCGCGCTGGCCGCTTTTTTCCCAAAAACAGAGCGAAGCCTGCGCTTGCGGGCGCGGCAAAGCCGCCGCTCGTGGCTTTCTGCGCAGTTGCAAAAAAGCGTTGAAAACCAGTCGATTGAACTCAACCTGCTGAACTCTCCAGACGGCGTTTTGAAAGAAGCCGCAGAAAAAATGGCGCTCCCGCACTTGACGCACTACGACGACGCTTCCTCGATGACGCGTTCCATCGAAAGCCGAATGCCCTTCCTCGACCACAGGGTGTTGGAGTTCACGGCTCAGTTGGACACCTGCGCTTTCCTGCAAAACGGCCAGCGGAAGGGCATCCTCCGGGAGGCGTTCGGCGACTTGCTGCCGGAGGAGATTTTGGGGCGGCGCGACAAGATCGGCTTCAACACCCGCTTGGCCGATATGGTGAGCGCCGAAGTGGACTGGGCCGAACGCTTACTGACCGATGAGTTCACTACGAAAATGGGAGTGTTTGATGTAGGCAGCCTGCGCCAGATTTTTGCTCAATTCAAAGCCGACCGCCGGAACACTCCGTTGGCGCTGCACATCTTCCGAGCTGTTTCGGTGCGTCTGTGGATGGAGCATTTCAACCTGTCGTTACATGCTTAAAATCTTTTGTGTGGGCAACCAGTGGCGGGGCGCAAACGACGGCGCGATGTTCCGCGCTTTCTCCCGATTGGGCCACCTCGTGGAGATCGCCGACCACATGACCTTCCTGCCGTCGGAACTGCGCTCGTTTACAGCCAAGGTCGCCGACAGGCTCACCCACCGCATTTTTGTAGCCGAGTACAATGCTTTTTTGGAGAAACAATGCTCCCTGTTCCGCCCCGATTTGGTGCTGGTGTACAAAGGCCCCTACGTTTTTGAGGAAACGCTGCACCGCTTCAAGGCGGCTGGGACTCCGATGGTGTGCGTCTATCCCGACGTGAGCATGACGGCGCACGGTCCCCACATACCGAGGTGTATGCCGCTGTACGACCACGTTTTCACCACCAAGTCGTTCGGCATCCGAGACTTGGAATCGATGTTCGGCATCCGTGAAGCGAGTTACCTGCCGCACGGCTTCGACCCCGACATCCACCGCCCGCTGAGGGTTTCGGCGGAGCAGTTTCCTCGCCTGGCTTGCGAGGTGTCGTTCATCGGCACTTTTTCAGAAAAAAAGGAGCGGCTGTTGGGCGCGGTGGCGCAGAAACTCCCCGAACTGAACCTGAAAGTGTGGGGCGGCAGTTGGCACAGGGCAAAGGAGCCTTCACTGCGCCGGGCCTTGCAGTTCACTGGGATTCATGGAGATATGTACGCTGTCGGCATTCAGTTGAGCCAGGTCAACCTAGGCATTTTGAGCGCACAGGTGAGGGGGGCGAGTTCGGGCGACCAGATCACGTCGCGCACGTTCCACATACCCGGCTCGGGGGGCTTTATGCTGCACGAACGGACGGAAGAGTTGCTGCAATATTTCAGCGAAGGGGTGGATGTGGCGACGTATGGCGATGCCGACGACTTGTGCGACAAGATTCAGTTTTACCTGAAAAACGAGGCTGCGCGGCTGAAAATCGTTCAAAAAGGTCACGAAACGGTGCATCTCCACCACAAGATTGACCACCGGGCGCAGTTTATTTTGGAAAAATCAGCAGCGCTCGGCCTCATCAACAAGCAACAGGTTTGATCAAAGCGCTCCGCTCGCTTCGGCAAAAAACGCTGAGCAAAGATTTGCTCCTGCTCTACGGGTTTCAGGGGCTTTCCATGCTGGCCGGGCTGTTGTTCGGCAAATTGGTGGCGGTCAAGTTTGCCCCCGAGGTTTTTGGCGACTACAATTTGCTGATGGGTGGGGCGGCTTTGCTCACTTCGGCTTTTTTCACCCCCTTCATCTATGCCTTCCGCTACGGCTACAAGCGCAACGAGTATGGGGAGTACCTACGCTTTTACCGCTCGCTTTTGTTTTGGGCCTTGCTGCTCGTTGTGGGGGCGGGCCTTGTAGTAAACGGGGCGGGGCGTTTTTACCCGATACCGCTGGCAGCAGTGGCGGCGGCGATGTTGTGCTTGCAATATTATCAGGACTTGCACACTTGCTCGCTGAACTTGGACGGGCGGCACCGGGTGTTCGCAATCGCCTCATTTTCTATCAGTTTGGCTTTGTTGGCCGCGCTCTGCGTCGCCGTTTTCTGGGGCGGAAGCACGGGGGTAATGGCCCTGCTCCTGTCGTCGGCAGCGGCTCAGGCAGTCGGCTTGTGGATAGGGCTTCGGGCGAAACGTGAGCATCGGGAGTTTGTGTTTTGGTCGCCTGCGCGGGTATTTCGGCACCCGCATTTTGCAGAATATAGGCGGTATGTGTTGCCGCTGTCGGTGCTGCCGCTGTTTGTGTGGGCGATCAATCAGGGCGACAAGTTTTTGATCGCGCTTTTTTTGAACACCCACGAGGTGGGGCTGTACGGAGCGGGCTACGGTCTGGGGTCGAAGGTGTTTCTGGCGCTCAACGGCCCCATCGTGCTTTTCCTCAACCCGACTATTTACAATTTAGCGGCAGACCCCCTGAAAAAGAGGGAGTTGTACCTCGTCACCGTGGGGGTTTTGTGGAAATACATACTGATTGGGATGGTCATCGTGGCGGCCATGACTTTGGCTTACGAACCCATCGGAACGCTGCTACTCTCCGAATCTTACCGGGATGCCTTCCACCTCATACCGCTCACCGCGCTGGCTTTTTTGTTCCTCACCTCGCTTTCCTTCATTGACCAAAATTTCCACGCTTTGGGTCGTCCCGCGCTGTTAGTATGGTGCTACGCACTGGGTGCAGCGGTCAACATAGCCCTCAATTTGTGGCTCATTCCCCGCTGGGGCATCACCGGCGCAGCGGTGGCTATGGTGCTTTCTACTTCCGCACAGTTGGCGTTTCAATTTTTGCTGTACCGAAATTCGCTGGCAAGTGCCTGATTTTGTATTGATTGACCTTGTTTTGAGCAAAAAGATCATCGTTCTGCACTCTCACCCCATCCAGTATTTCGTGCCGCTGTACCAGCAGATGTCGAAGGAGCCTGACTTGGACTTGATGGTGCTGTTTTGCTCCGACAGTGGCGCGGCGCGGTATTTTGACAAAGAATTTGGCACCGAGGTGAAGTGGGATTTGCCTCTGCTGAGTGGTTACCGGCACCAGGTGTTAAAAAGCAGCCGTTCCGCTCCTTCGCACGAGGCCGGCTTTTGGGGCTTACTGAACTGGGGGGTGGTGTCTTGCCTCTGGAAAGCGCCGAAGGGCCTGTTGGTCGTACACGGTTGGAGCCATGCCACCGACCTGCTCGCCATCGTGTTCGCCCGCTTGTTCGGCCATCGGGTCGGGATGCGCTGCGATACGCCAGTCAGCAGGGAGTCCATGCTGTACAGCCCTGCCCAAAAGCGGCTTCGGGCGTTCGTTTTTCGCTTTCTACTCTTCCCCTGGATCAACCGCTTCCTGTACGTCGGGAAGCAAAACCGGGCGTTCTACCAAATGTACGGAGCTACGGAAGGGCGACTCGTTTCTTCGCCTTATTCGGTGGACAACGAGCGGTTTCGGGGCGATTTTGTCAAATTTTCAGATAAAAAACGACTGCGCCAAGAGTTGGGGATGCCCGAAAACAAGCGGGTTTTTGTCGCGTCTGGGAAGTATTCCTCCATCAAGCAGCCCATGCAGTTGCTTCGAGCGTTCAGTGGTTTGGAGGCCGACCAAGCCACGCTGATTTGTGTGGGCGAAGGCGAGATGAGGGGCGAGATGGAGGCTTTCATCCAAGAAAAAAAAATGGAGAACGTGGTGCTGACGGGCTTTGTCAACCAAAGCGAAATATCAAAGTACTACGCCGCCGCCGATGTCTTCGTGATGTGCTCCCGCCTCGATGCCTGGGGGCTGGCGGTGAACGAGGCCATGTGTTTCAATCTTCCGCTCTTGCTGTCGGACAAAACCTGTTGCGCCGACGACTTGGTACTGGAGGGCGAAAACGGTTTTACCTACCCGTTTGACCGGGAGGACCTCCTGACGGAGCGGCTCCGCTACTTCGCGCACTGCTCCGAAGAGGTGCTGGCCCGCATGGGAGAACGGTCGTGGAAGCGGGTGCAGCAGTACAGTTACAGCCAAGTCATCGAAGGGTTCAGAAAAGCATGACAGAGGTATATCTAAAATTGGTGGCGGCACTGCTCGTCTCGGTTTGGTTGCTCCGCCTTACCAACCGAGTGGCCCCAGCGTACTACACCTTGCGGTTTGTCTCTGGCTACTACACGTTCCAATTTGTGGTCATCACGGGCTACCTCGTCATCTTGCCCGATGCGCAAATTTGGAACAACGACGGGTCTAGTCTCTTCATCCGAGATACTGTAGATCAGGCGATTGCAGGTTATCTAACGCTCCAGATCGCGGTGCTGCTGGCTGCTGGTGCAGGCTCGCTGATGTTCAAAAGCCCGCAGAAACCCCTCTCGCTCACGGCCCTCGTGCAGCATAACGCCCGCCGACTTGTGGGGCCGCTCATGTTCGTGGCAGTAGTGGTGATGACTTACCCCTTGCTGCGCCAGCAGCCCGTGCTGGGGTACATCTCGGCCATCCTGTTCAACTTCATGAACTTCATCCCCTTTTTGGCAGGCCTACTGTACTTCCATCATCGGGGGCTGCGAACTGTGTGGTTGGTGGCGCTGGCGGTCATCTTCGCACTGGGCATCTTGACCGGAGGACGGGGCGTAGCCATCACTTCGGCAGCGATGTACACCTTAGGCTTCTACCAAGCCCTCGAAACGCGCCGCGCCCGCCGCCGAGCGATAATGGCGGGAGCGATTTTCGCAGTGCCGATGGTCATCTTCATGTCGTTCGTGGGCATCTACCGCAACATCGTGGGGCGGGTGGATTTTGACAAAATCACTTGGGAACGTGCGGTACGCGTGTACGAAAAGTACCAAAAAGTGAAGGACTCGAAGGTGCTTCAACTGGATTCGGACGAAGGCAAGGAACAGGGGTTGGGGCGACTCATCAATTTTGTGAACCTCAACCAGTTCGCTACCGTGCCGGAAAAACGCCCCCGCTTGGGTTTCGAGGGGCTGTCTTCCGATTTCTACTATGCCTTCGACATTGCCTTCCTTTCTGGTACTACGCTTGACGACCGACTGCGGGCTAGGGCAGGCAATTTTCGGATGAATGACTATGGTTACTGGGTGTCCAAAGTCACCTCAGTAGAGTACAGCATCGTCACCGAAGGCTTCATCCGGTTCGGCTATCTGGGCATTTTTGTGGGCGGGTTTCTGATGGCTTTTTTTGGCCTGCTCATGGAGTTTTTAGTCAGATTGTTTTCAAGGCAGAAGCCTGCTTTTCAAGCGTTTTGTACCGTCATGCTCTGCCAGCAAGCCTTGTTGTCCTACGTTTACAACGTTTTCCCAGTCATGCGCAACATGGTGCTGGCCATAGTCGCCGCAGCCCTGTTTTTGTCGTTCACGGGGCTGTTTAGGATACTTTTTGGGCGAAGAAACATACAACGCAGCCCCGTGCCTATATGACCATCACCTACCTTTTTCGCAAGCCAGTGTCAGGGGCATACAGCATCGAGCAGATTTTTCAAGTGCTGGCCGCCTGCATGGCTGAACACCTGCCTACGGGTGCTGTGCAGACGCATTTTGCCCCCGCTTTAAGCGGCACCCTGCGGGGCATCTGGGCAAACATCCAGTTCGCCCGCCGATGCCAAAGCGAGGTCAACCACGTCACCGGCGACATCCACTACGCCCTGCTAGGCCTCAGCCGCCAGTCTCGAAACGTACTCACCATCCACGACTGCGGGTTCATGTACCGCTTTCCATGGTGGTCGCCCAAGCGCTGGGCTTTCCAGTGGCTGTGGCTTCGCTGGCCCGTGCGCCGGGCCGATGTCGTGACCGTTATTTCCGAAAAAACCCGCGCCGACGTGCTGCGCTTTACAGGCTGTCCGCCAGAAAAAGTGGTGGTTGTGCCCAACTTCGTCTACCCAGTTTTTGAGCACAAGCCCTTCGTTTTCAATGAAAAAATGCCCCGTATTCTTCACCTCGGCACCTCAGAGAACAAAAATTTGGAGCGGCTCATACCTGCCCTTGAAGGTCTGCCGTGCATACTCGACATTGTAGGCCAACTGTCTGCTACGCAAACAAACCTGTTGGAGAGACACCACCTCAGCTGGGAAAACAGCCGAAATCTGATCACAAAGGAAGTCGCCGAAAAATACCAACAATGCGACCTACTCACCTTCGCCTCCACCTTCGAAGGCTTCGGGATGCCCATCATCGAAGCCCAAAAAATGGGTCGCCCGGTGCTGACAAGCAATCTCTCGCCGATGCTTGAAGTGGCGGGCGGCGCGGCCTGTTTGGTGCATCCCAGCAGCCAACGGAGCATCCGGGAGGGCATCGAAAAAATCATCCGCGAACCCGCCTACCGCGACGAACTCATCGCGAAAGGTTTGGAGAACGCCTTGCGCTACGACCTCGAAACCATCGCCCGGCAGTACCTCGAAATCTACCGCTCATGTGCGGCATAACCGGTATTCTCCACCACCCCGACGGCCCCGCCGCCATACGGCGCATGACCGACCACCTCGCCCACCGAGGCTCCGATATATGGTGCGTATATTCATTTCCCATGCTGACCTGCAACCCGAAAACTTAAATTACCCACCCACACAATGGAATTAGCTTGGGCTGCCATAGCCAAATTGATTGTAAATTTCTTGCCTGAAAGGTTACGATACAGGGCTGCCAATATGCTGTATCCCTTCAATGGAAAATCAACCCAAGGTGTTGATCTTATTATTGACTATCTACCGGATAAATATAACTTGAAGTACTTGGTTAACACCAAAGAGCACATAGGCTGGAACATTTTCTTTCTTGGAGCATACGAGAAGGATACCAATGAAATTCTGTCCAAGTATATCAAAGAGGGTATGACTGTTGTGGAGGCAGGAGCCAATCATGGGAGCGAGACTGTAATCATTGGCAAGTTAATTGGCGAAAAGGGGATGCTTTATGCCTTTGAACCATTGCCCACCCTCATCGAACGACTTAGTATCAACATCAAAATCAACAAACAAGAAGACTATGTCAGAGTAGTCCCCTTTGCCCTGGGCGAATTGGAACAAACAATTCAGTTTCATATTGCAGATGAGAGATTGTCCAATCAAGGCATGGGCAGTAAGTATGAATTTTCGTTAGCCACCAAGAGCATATCTGTAGAACAGTTAACGCTTGATAAGTGGGTGGAACGCACAAATATCTCGGTCATAGATTTTATTAAAATTGATATCCAAGGAGCAGAGTTAGACCTGTTGCGCGGCGGCGCTGACACCATTAAACGTTGGAAGCCAATATTGTATCTGGAGGCAGATGAAGTGCAAACCAACAATGGACACACTACTCTGGAGGATATATTTTCTTGTCTGAGCGGATATGGTTATGAAGTGCGATTAACTACCCAGAAGAGTAGCCGCAAACTGGATATACACAACCTCGCGTCAGGTAATTGGCTGGCTTTACCTCGCTCTAAATATCCTGAAGCATGAAGGACAAGTATGGGCAGAGTACCTGAACTAAATTAATGCGCATCCTCTTCCCCATCGGCTCTTTCTACCCCTCCCAAGCGGGCGGCCCTTCCAACTCGGTCTATTGGCTCGCCAAGGCACTCATCCGTGTAGGCCAAACAGTGACTGTGGTAGCAACCGACTGCGACATTCCGACTTCCATGCGCGACCATTGGGCCGATACAGAAGCAGGACGCGTGCGCTACGTCAGCACCCACTTGCACCACTTACCCTTGCGAATGATTTGGACCGCCCTACGACAGGTGGCCGATGCCGACGTGGTGCATTTGACCTCCATTTTTTACACACCCTCGCTGCCGATTGCGGTGTGGAGTATTTTGAAAAAAAAGAAGGTGCTATGGTCCGTGCATGGCGAATTGGCTCCCAACGCGCTGGTTTTCAACCGTTTTTTAAAAAAAATGTACCTGAGCGCAGTGCGGCTGCTGGGGGGGGCGGTGGTTTTTCACAGCACCAGCCCTGCGGAAACGGAGCAGGTGCGGGCCGTCTTCGGGCAGCGGGCGCGGGTGGCGG
>JAYSUY010000767.1:0-3639 GCA_043718855.1 Saprospiraceae bacterium
CGCGACAAGAATGGGACACGGATGGGACGGATAAAACGGATTCAAACAGATTTTACCTCAAAATCTACTTTTGCCCACCTTTCTTCTGCTCACCTAACACTTTCCCAACGATGAAAAAACACCTCCTCCTCCTGTTCCTCAGCACCGCGCTCAGCCTCAGTGCCTACGCCCAAGGCGCCCAGCAAACCATCCGCAGCATCATGGCCCAGCAGGAAGCCGCCTGGAATCGGGGCGATCTCCCGGTCTTCATGCAAGGCTACTGGGCATCCGACAGCCTGCGCTTCATCGGCTCGCGCGGCCTCACTTACGGCTGGCAAACTACGCTCGACAACTACCGCAAGGGCTACCCAGACCGCGCCACGATGGGCACGCTGAAATTCACCATCCTATCGGTGGAAAAACTCTCGCGGCGCAGCGCGTTCGTCATCGGCAAGTGGCACTTGGCGCGGGGCGAAAAAGGCGACTTGAGCGGGCATTACACCCTGCTGTGGCGGAAGATCAAGGGGCAGTGGGTGATTGTGGCGGATCATTCGAGTTGAGCAACCCCACCCCGACCCCTTCCCTACCACTTTAGTTTACCCGAAAAAGTACGCCATTTCGCCCCGATGCCGCACTTTTGCCCACGAACTTCGGTTTGCCCCAAATCTTCAACCATCTCGAATTCATTTTTTCAAATTTTTTGTCTCCATCCATGAAAACATTGCCCACCGCTTGGGCCGCTGTCATCGGCCTGTTGTTCCTCTCCACCTCCAGTATTTTTTCCCAAACCCGCCAATCCTTCCTGCCCTGGGACTACCGCAGCACCGCTTGGCTCAGCGGCCGGGTCGGAGTCGGCTACCAGTTCAGCAACCAGAACCGCAACCTGCGCTTTTTTGCTGAAACCGATGTCTGCGCCACCTGCCTCGTCAACCACTTCACGCTCGAACGGCCCGCCGACCTGCACGCCCAACTGCGCCGCAACCGCTTCCGGGCCAACATCCACCTGCGGCTGGAGACCATCAAGGATTTCAGCCTGTACGGCACTCGTTTTTCCCGAAAAAGCGATGATATCCAGTTCAAAAACCTCTCGTGGACCTACCTGACCGCCGTCGGCACCTCGCTGGAAGCGGGCCTATACCGCCCCGGCCAACTCGCCAACTTGGAGACTGGCGACCTCCTCAGCCGCTTCGACCGCAAGAACAAACTCCGGCTGCGCTACGAGATCATCTCCCGCTACCACTCCTACTACTACCGCCGCCTGAGCAACACGGTCGGCTATTTTACCCTCAATTTCAGCAAGTTAGATGATCGTTTCGGACTCAACCTGAACTGGGGGAACGACATGTTCATCTTCGGCAGCCTCCGCCAATTTGTCACCCACCACGACCACGGCGAAACCAACTCGATGTACCTCACCGGCTACTGGCGGCCCAACGAGCAGCGCGGCGACAACCCCAACCGTGCCTACGCCTACTTCCCCGAGTCGCTGCAAAAACTGGAGTTTGGCCCGTCGGTGCGCATGATCACCGACCGCCGCACCATGAAGCGCACCACCACCAACCAAGCCCGCTCTGGCGACTACGATGTCCTGAAATTGAAGAACAGTTTTCACGCCTACTGCGGCATCCGGTTTCGTGCCGAAGGCGGTGCCTACGGGCTGGGCGGCCTGATCGGGAAAGACGACATGCTTTGGGGCCGCGACCTGCAACGATTTGCGCATCAGGGCTACTCCCACCTGCCACGTACCACTGTCGGGCGCATCCTCATCAAGGCCACTGGCGGGGTCAATTCGCCGCTTTTCCCCTGGGAAAATCAAGCCCTGTACTACAAAAAGCCACGCTTTTACTACGAACTCAACACCGACTTGCAGTACCAGATGCTGCGCTGGTGGTAAAAAATAGTTCAAGAGTTTGAAGTTTGAAGTTGGTGCTACTCAAAGATTTGATCCAAAAGGTTTTAGGTTATTAATTGTCAAAGCCATAGACCGCAGGTGGCCCAAATCTTTGAGCAGCGCCAACTTCAAACTTCAAACTCTCGAACTTCGAACTCTCAAACTTCGAACCCTCAAACTTCGAACTCTCAAACTCTAAACTTATGAAATCTCACCTCTTTTTCTTTGCGCTGCTGCTTTCGGCGCAGCCAGCATTCGCCCAAATTTTGGGACAGCCCCGCGTGTTCGAGTTCGAAGACATCCAGCGCGAACTTTTCGGTCTGCGGAAGGCCACGGTCGAACACATCATCGTGCGCGGCGACAACACGCCCGATGGCGACCAGCAGATGCTGGCTACGCTCCGCAAATTCCTCGCGCCCCAGATTTTCAGTACAGACGGGGTGCATTCGTGGAAAAAATTCAGCCGCGCAGTGAAGCGGCTCACCATCCAAAATGCCAACTGGACACAGGTGCCAACCGAGCTGGGCGAGTTCAGTCACCTCTCGGAACTGACTTTCATCCATTGCCCAAACCTCAATCTCCAAACCATCAACGACCAAGTGAAGGTGCTGGACAAGCAGAGCAACCTCTACGAAAAATTCCATGAGGAGATGATTTCCATGACCTTCCAGGAGGCCAGTTGGCAGGTCGTCGGGGGCTTTGTGCTGGAGCCTGATTTGTTTGGCGACCTGCGCGAACTGCGGCTCATCGATATCGGCAACTTCCACGACTGCTGTGCCAGTCTGCTGCCTGCGCTGCAACGCGCCTGCCCCACGCTGGGGTGGCTCACCCTGTCGGGCTGCCAACTTGACGATACGCTGCCGCTTGATACCCTCCGCGCCTTCCCCAATCTGCAATCGCTCAATCTCCGGGCCAACCGCCTGACCCGCGTGCCAGCCCTGCCGCCCAAGTTGGTCTCGCTTGATGTGTCGCGCAACTTGATCTCTGAATTTTATGAGAAAACGCCGAAAAACCCTCTGCGCATGCTCTATATGAACTGCAACCTGTTCGGCCGTCCTTCCATGACGGATGTGCTTGCCCGGAATTTATACCCCAATCTTGATGTACTCACCTACGAATGCAACAACCTGACTGGGAAGGATTTGGATGCTACCACGAAATTGCTCGACCGGGGCCGGGTGGCTGGTTTCATGTCGTATGCGCCCCGCTACATCAACGATTTCAGGTCAGAACCCGTCGACTGCAACGAGTGCTTGGACTACCGCTGGGGCATGGCAAAATCGCTGCTGGAAAATGTCCCGTTTTTAGACAAAACCTCCAGCGAGTGTCGACTTGAATTTGGGCAAAACCGAAGCCG
Source organism: Saprospiraceae bacterium (assembly GCA_043718855.1). Classification (GTDB taxonomy): domain Bacteria; phylum Bacteroidota; class Bacteroidia; order Chitinophagales; family Saprospiraceae; genus M3007. Next base: position 3,228 of record JAYSUY010000767.1, read on the forward strand.
AATCGTGGTGCGCCAGTCGGGCAAAGCGACGACCTACGAGTTTGTGCAGATCAATAAATGCGAGCGCAACGCGGCAGGGGAGTGGGTGTTCACCATTGAAGTGCATGAGGCCGCTGGCTTGATCGCCACACCCAAATTCTTGATCGCCACCCTGAGTACCTACGGACAGCCAGGCGGCACGTTTCGGACGGAGTGAGCGGGGGCATTTCGTCATCGAGGTCATTCGTCATTTCGTCATTGGCTTCGCTCTTGGCTTTCTGTACAAACCTAAGAGCGAAGCCAATGACGAAATGACGAATGACCTCGATGACGACCAGGGCAAACGCATCAAAATCTGGAAGCCCCAGCGGGGCGCAGCATCGGTAGAAATATGCCGACGACAGCCAACCAGCCCCAGCGGGGCGCAGCAAAA
>JAYSUY010000768.1:0-3637 GCA_043718855.1 Saprospiraceae bacterium
TGAAGTTCGAACTTCAAACTATCTGACCAGCGTCACATCCCCAGTAAACTGCTCCCGTACTCCATCTTTGAACAAAATCTCCGCCCGCCAGGCGAACACGGCGGGCGGAGATTTCTCGCCGCCCACCGAGCCGTCCCAGGCTGAAGCGTCGTCATTTGGTGGAAAATTATAGTGTTCGTGGACTGTTTTGCCCCATCGGTTAAAAACTTGGAAAGAAACCACTCGCTCCACGTCCTCGCCGCCAAACACCTTCAAGAGCGTGTTGCGCTCCTCCCGAGCATCGGGGGCGAAGGCGTTGGGCACAAAAACGAAACGTTCCGTGCTGACCGTGACGACGCGCGAATCGTAGGCGGAGCAGCCGTTGGAGTCGTACACCGTGACGTGGTAGCGGAAGGAATTTCGGGGAAAATGGCGGCAGGTGTCGCAGAGCAGCGGAGCCAGTTCGGGCGATTGGGCCATTAGACGCACCGCCCTGTCGGGGTAGTTCACCGCCGCCGTTTGCCACAGGTGGATGGACGTGCCGAGGTGGATGGACGTGTCCAAACCCAAATCCAGCAGCAGTTCCGCAGGTTCGTTTACTGTAAATGTTGTGTCCCACGCGCAGCCGTCGGAGCCTTCCAGTGCAAGGGTGTGTTCGCTTGGGCCGAGGTAGCGGTATTCGGGCGTGACTGTGAAGGGGCCGCCGTCGACCGAGTACACGAAAGGTGGCTTGCCGCCCGTCACGCCGTTGATTTTCAGGAAGCCGTTTTTGTCGCCGTAGCAAGTGATGTTTTGCAAATCCCAGTCGGCAGCGGAGGGGATGTCTGGTTCGCCTACACGCACATCAGCGGAAGACGTGCAGCCATTTAAGGGGTTGGTGACCAATAAGTTGTACACGCCCGTCTTCTCCACCAGCAGCAATGGGCCGCTGGGGTTGCCCACGATTTGCCCCGTACTGTCCACCGTCCATTTCAGCAAGTAATTGCCACCCGGCGTGATGCTTGGTTGGAGTTTTACTGGTGCATCAATGCAGTTGAGGTGCTGTAGCGTATCTATCTCGATGACTGGGCGGGCCGCGTCAGTGAGCAGTTCGATAGCGAGCGAACTGGTGCAGGGCGGGTTCACTTCGCAGGAGTTGGCGGCTTGCACACAGATTTGCCCGGCTACCGTACCCATCGTGATGTCTACGGATTTTCCAGCCGTCATGGGCAGCGGGAACGTGTCGATCATGCTGCCCGGCGGCCCCGACCAGATGTAGGCCGACGCGCCGCTCACGGGCTGTACGGAGAAATTGGCCGTGCCTCCGGGGCAAAGTTGGGTCGGCCCCGAAATAGCACCCACCACGCCCAGCGGTGGCTCGTACACCGCTTCTTTGGGCGTAACGTCCACCGAAAACTCGCACTGGTCGCCCGCGTAGCCATCTATCAGCAGGAAATAATTGCTGCCCGGTGTGAGCGTGACGGAGATAGAGACGGGTTTGTTTTCGCCCTTCTCCTCGCCCTTGTCGCAGGCCAGCGGCTTAGCTTGGCAGTCGTTGTAGAGCGCGACTTGCACGCCGTTGCCGCCGAGGCAGTTGAAGGGTTTGATGGTGAATGTGGCCTTGTCCTTGCCCGCGATGAAGCCGAGCCACTGCACGTTTTCGAGCGTCCCGCAAAACTCTACGGCCTTGCCCGATGGGTAGCCAAAGGTGGAGCCGACGTAGCCGTCGAAGTTGCAAAAAACGCAAGCCTCTTCGCAGGCGATGGCGGGCGAACTGCCCGCGCCGCAGGCGGCGGGCAGGGTTTGGGTAGAAGCGCTTTTGGGAAAAATGACCAGCAGCAGCCAGCAGGGCAGCCACATCAGGCGGGCGAGTTGGGCGATGCTGAGTTGGGTTTGGAGGTGGAGGAACAAAGGCAGGATGAGTGTGCGGTGAAGCATGGCAATCGGATTTTGAAAAAAAGTCTGGATGAGATAGAACACAGATGACACGGATGCGAGCAGCACAGATTTTTACAAAATGACATCCTGAGAGTATCAGTGCTGCTCGCATCCATGTCATCTGTGTTCCCATTAAAGTATGTCAGCAGGCGTGGCAACTAAACCTTCATCAACTTCACCACCTCCGCCCCGCCCGTCGCCTTGTCCTCCATCCGCACGAAGTACGTCCCGGCAGCCAACTGACTGACATTCAGGTAGTACAGGTTGCTGCCAGACTGGATGCGCACCGTGTTGGACGACACTAGCGCCCCGCCGAGGCTGTGCAGCGTCAGCCGCGCGTCGAAGGCCGTGCGGCTCTGGAACGACACTTCCGCCCGCACCGTCGCGGGGTTTGGGAAAACCGACATCACCTTCGCCTCCGACGGCGCATCCCACACGCTGACTACATCGCCGATGTAACAGTCCGGGCTGACGACGTAGGCCGAATCCATGAGCGGCATTTTGGCATAGCCCTCAAACATCGTCTGTTCCAACACATGGTTGCTCGCGCCCAGCCAGTCCTGCAAAATCGTGGTGAACACCTGCCGGTAGTCGAATTGCTGGCCCTGCAACTGGTTGTCGCCGGTCAGATTCGTCATGTCCACGTTGGTACCGTGTACGCCCGCCTTCACGGTTTTTCCAAAAAGCATCATCGGCGCGAGGGTGCCGTGGTCGGTGCCAGCCGAACCGTTTTCCTTGGCACAGCGGCCAAATTCGGAGAATGTGCAAGCCACCACCTTGTCGCCCAACCCCAGCCCTTCGAGGTCGTCGGTGAAGGATTTGACGGCTTGCGCCAGGCGGCGCAGCAACTCTGCGTGGCCGCCCTTCGTAATTTCACCTTCGGGCGGCACCTGCGAACCGTGCGTGTCGAAACCGCCCATTGAGCAGAGGTAAATCTTGGTGCGGCAGCCACCTCGGATGAGCCGGGCCACCGTTTTCAACTGGTTGGCCAGCCCCGTCTGCGGGTAAGTCGAGATGCTGTTGCTGCCTGCGTTGAACGCCTCGGTGATGTACACCGAATACTTGTCTACCGCCTTTTCCACGCCCATGATGTAGCGTAGTTCGTCGCCGTACTCTGACTGCGGCGTGTCCGTAATCGGCGCACCGCCAATGGTTTGCACCAACGAGTAGAACCCAGCGGGGTCTTGGCCACTCAGGTTGATGGAGTTTTGGTGCTCTGTTTCGGTGTGAAAACCGAGCGACGGGTAGGGGTCGCCGACCTGAATGCCAAGCGGGTATTTCATGTCGGGCGTAGGCTCGCCCTTCACGTTGGGGTACATCGCATTGAGGGCGCGGCCCATCCAGCCAGAGCGGATTTTGAATTTTTCTGGGGTGCCGTCGCCGCCACTCAGCCACAGGTCGCTGCCCTTGAAGTGCGACTGGTTGAGGTTTTCGTAGCCCACCGCCTGCACCACGCCCATCGTGCCGTTGTCGTACATCGCCTTGAAATCGGTCAGCACCGGGTGAACACCCACCGCATCTTTGGTCGGCAGCGTGTTGTCGAGTTTGATGAGTTTGTCAGGCCCCGTGAGCGGCACTTTGATGAAGGGGCGGAGTTCGGCGTACTTGTCGTAGTGGTTGAGCGGGATGATGGTATTCACCCCATCGTTGCCGCCTTTGAGTTGGATGAGCACGAGTACGCGGTCTTCCACGTCCTCGCAAGAATTGAGCACCCGCGCCATCTGGCTGTTGGCAAATGGCC
>JAYSUY010000769.1:0-10335 GCA_043718855.1 Saprospiraceae bacterium
GATCTTTTTAAAACAATTCGTTTTTTTTATCCCTGGCCGCACTACTTTTGCCTTCTTCCAAAACCTACCCCAACCCGCGTTGTTTTCCCGCTCGAAATGGCAAAAGCAAAGACACAAACGGCAGCACAAGAAGATGCTACGCCAACCGATAACCAATCACCGATAACCGGTAACCAATTCATCGAAGTCATCGGTGCCCGCGTCCACAACCTCAAAAACGTGGATGTGCGCATCCCGCGCAACCAGTTGGTGGTCATCACCGGCGTGAGCGGCAGCGGCAAGAGTTCGCTGGCCTTCGACACCATCTACGCCGAGGGGCAACGGCGATTCATGGAGACGCTGAGCAGCTACGCCCGACAGTTCATCGGCGAGATGGAACGCCCTGACGTAGAGCAGATTACCGGCCTCAGCCCCGTCATCAGCATCGAGCAGAAAACCACCGGGCGCAATCCACGCTCCACCGTCGGCACCGTCACCGAGGTGTACGATTTTCTGCGCTTGCTGTTTGCCCGTGCAGGCGAAGCGTACTCTTGGGAGACCGGAAAAAAAATGGTGAAGTACACCGAGGAGCAGATCATCCAGAGCATTCTGGAGCGGTTCGTGGGACAAAAAATTGCGCTGCTCGCCCCCGTTGTGCGCTCCCGCAAGGGCCACTACCGCGAACTTTTTGAGCAAATCCGCAAGCAAGGCTACACCAAAGTCCGGGTGGATGGCGAGATCATGGAGATCACGCCGGGGATGCAGGTAGACCGCTACAAAATCCACGACATCGAGATTGTGGTGGACCGCCTCAGTGTGAGCGACGACCGGGAGGACCGGCTGGCCGAGAGCATCCGCATGGCGATGCGGCTGGGCGAGGGGCTGTTGCAGGTGGTGCTTATGGCCCCCCCCGCCCCCCCCGGAGGGGGGGAGAAGGCTCCGCTCACAGATTTTCAAAAAGGGGAGAAGGCTCCGCTTACAGATTTTCAAAACGCAGAGGATGCTGCCCCTTCCGCCCCTCTTTTATCCCCTTCTGAAAAGGCCGAAAGCGAAGCCTTCTCCCCCCCTCCGGGGGGGCTGGGGGGGGCTGCCGTTTTCTCCAAAAACCTCATGTGCGCCGACACGGGCCTCTCCTACGACGAGCCGTCGCCCAACACCTTTTCCTTCAACTCGCCCTACGGCATGTGCCCGCACTGCAAGGGTTTGGGGGAAATTCACGAGGTGGACTTGACGCGGATCATCCCCGACAACACCAAGAATATCAACGAAGTAGGCATCGTACCGCTGGGCGAGGTGCGGGAGAATATGCTGTTCAAGCAGCTGCGGGCATTGTCTAAAAAACATGATTTTTCGTTCAGCACGCCCGTCAAGGATTTACCCGAAGTGGTGCTGAACGCCATCCTGTACGGCGGCGACGAAATCAAAGTCGACATGGTGTGGGGCGGCGAGGAGTGGAGTTACGAGATGCCTTTCGATGGTTTGGTAAACATGCTCAAACGCCAGTACGCCGAAGGTGGCAGCGAAAAAATTCGGCAGTGGGCCGAGGATTTTATCACCGTCGTGCCCTGCCCCGACTGCGGTGGCACCCGGCTGAAAAAGGAAAGCCTGTGGTTCAAGATCGGCGAGCGCAACATTGCCGAACTGGCCGAGATGGACTTGACCGAACTCTACGCCGCGCTCGAAAACGTGGAGCAACAGATGAGCGAGCGGCAACGCGCCATCGCTAAAGACGTGCTGAAAGAAATCCGTTTCCGCCTCAAATTCCTGCTGCAAGTAGGCCTTGACTACCTCGCGCTGCACCGCCCGTCGCGCACGCTCAGCGGCGGTGAGAGTCAACGCATCCGGCTCGCCACTCAGATCGGCTCGCAACTCACGGGGGTCACCTACATTTTGGATGAGCCAAGCATCGGCCTGCACCAGCGCGACAACCAGCGGCTCATCGGTGCCCTCAAAAACCTGCGCGACATCGGCAACACCGTCATCGTGGTGGAGCACGACCGCGACATCATGCTCGAATCCGACTACCTGATCGACCTCGGCCCCGGCGCAGGCAAGCACGGTGGCCACATCGTGGACATCGGCAAACCAGCCGATTTTTTAAAAAATCCGACCAAAACTTCCGACTACCTCGCTGGTCGCGCCAAACTCGACATCCCGAAAGTGCGCCGCCCTGGCAACGGCCACTGGCTCGAACTGGAAGGCTGCACGGGCCACAATTTGAAAAACGCGAGCCTCCGACTTCCGCTCGGCACCTTCATCTGCATCACCGGCGTGAGTGGCAGCGGCAAGAGTAGCCTGGTGAACGAGACGCTGTACCCCATCCTGCAACACCATTTTTTTAACAGCCTGAAACGTCCGCTCAAACACCAGAAAGTCAGCGGTTTAGAGCATTTGGACAAGGTGATCGAGATCGACCAAAGCCCCATCGGGCGCACCCCGCGCAGCAATCCGGCCACCTACACCAACGTGTTCGGCGACATCCGAAAACTGTTTTCTGATTCGCCGGAGGCGAAAATCAGGGGCTACGGGCCGGGGCGTTTCAGTTTCAACGTGAAAGGTGGCCGCTGCGAAGTGTGCGAGGGCGCGGGGCTGCGCACCATCGAGATGAACTTCCTGCCCGACGTGCAGGTGCACTGCGAGCGCTGCCAGGGTCGCCGCTACAACCGCGAGACGCTGGAGGTGCTGTACAAGGGCAAATCCATCGGCGACGTGCTGGACATGACGATCAACGAGGCGGCGGAATTCTTCCAACCCATCCCCAGTATCTATCGCAGGATCAAGACGTTGCAGGATGTGGGCCTCGGCTACATCACACTCGGCCAACAGGCAACCACGCTCAGCGGCGGCGAGGCCCAGCGTGTAAAACTCGCCGAAGAACTCAGCAAAAAAGACACGGGCCGCACCATCTATATCCTCGACGAGCCGACCACTGGCCTACACTTCGAGGACATCCGCCAACTGCTGACGGTGCTGAACAAATTGGTGGAAAAAGGCAACACCGTTGTGGTGATTGAGCACAACTTGGACGTGATAAAAATGGCCGATCACATCGTGGACGTGGGGCCGGAGGGCGGCTTCCGGGGCGGCAACATCGTGGCGGCTGGCACACCGGAGCAGGTGGCAAAGGTGAAGGGCAGTTGGACGGGGCAGTTTTTGAAGGGGGAGTTGGGGTGATGCGCCTCTGGCCAATTCTTGCCCACACCAGTTTCCACCAGTATCAACACTTTTAAACTTGACCCTACTCGTTGTGATCGCTCAAAAACTCGGCCTTCAATTTCGCGCCCAGCCAAAACCCGGCAATAGATTCTAAGTCTTCCAGCAGCGGGCGAACCGACTGAATGAGACCTTTTTCTTTCGCTTTGGATAGCACACCGAGCAGCCCGATGGTTTGCAGCCCCTGTGATCTGGCAATGCGGGTGCCGCGCCGTTCGTCTATCAGCAGTAAATCACAGTGGATTTCTTTGGCCAAAGCGATGGCTTCGGATTCACCTTCATCTAATGAAAGCAGGAAATGTTCAACCCATGATGACGAGGACGGCGATTGCACTTTGATCCAAGTGCTGTACTCGTAGGCACCTGTGTCCTCTCCCAGTTCTTTCAATCGCCTCACTTCAACATCCACTGCGGGCGGCACAACGACCTCTCCAAAAAGGGCATAGAGCAGATCAAGTTGCTTGATAAGCAACAAGTTGGAGATAGGCGATGTGTCTGAGATAACCAACACGGCTAAGCGATTTGGGCAAGGGTTCTGCGGTCATCTCGATATTCTTCCAGCCCATAATGAAGCGGGATTTTGCGCTTAGCCAGTTCGCGCTGCAACTCGATTTGGTGCAAACCGCAAAATTTAGCGGCTTGGCCGAGCGTAAAAATGTCGTCTGCGAACAACGCAATCGCAATGCGCAGTCGCAGGTCTTGCTCCGAAAAACCGGATTTGAGCAGCACGAGATCAGGAATTTCAACAGTCATGGCTGAATGATTTTGAATTTCAAAGTTACGGCAAAACCCTTCAATGCGCCTCCAACCAATTCTCTCCCACCCCAATTTCCACCAATATCGGCACCTTCAAATCCGGCAGCGCCATCGTCATTTTTTCAAAAATGAGGGGTTTCAGCCGATCCAGTTCGTCCTTGCGGACATCGAAAACGAGTTCGTCGTGCACCTGTAGGATCATCTGCGAGCGGAAGCCGCCTTCGCGCATAGCCTGGCGGATGTCGATCATCGCCACCTTAATGAGGTCGGCGGCGGAACCCTGGATGGGCGTGTTGATCGCCACGCGCTCGCTCATGCTGCGCATCATGCCGTTGCCGGAATTGATGTCGCGGAGGTAGCGGCGGCGGCCCAGCATGGTTTCCACATAGCCCTGATTTCGGGCGGTTTCCACGATGCTCGTCATGTAGCCGCGCAGCCCGGCGTACTCCCGGAAGTAGTTGTCGATCAACTCTTTCGCCTCCGTGCGCTTGATGCCGAGTTGCTGGCTCAGGTTGCTGGCCCCGGCCCCGTAGATGATGCTGAAATTGACCGTCTTGGCCGCCCGACGCTGGTCGCTCGTCACTTGGTCGAGCGGCACGCCGTATACTTTGGCGGCGGTGGCGGTGTGGATGTCGAGGTTTTTCTGGAAAGCCTCCAGCATGGCTTCGTCGCCGCTGATTTCGGCGATGAGCCGCAGTTCGATCTGCGAGTAGTCGGCGCTCAGGATGAGGTGTTCGCTGTCGCGGGGGATGAACGCCTCGCGCACCTTGCGGCCTTCGGCGGTGCGGATCGGGATGTTTTGCAGGTTGGGGTTCTGGCTGCTGAGGCGGCCCGACGCGACGAGGGCTTGGTTGAACGAGGAGTGCACGCGGCCCGTGCGCGGGTTGATGAGTGCTGGCAGCGCGTCCACGTAGGTGCTTTTGAGTTTCATCAGCCCGCGATGCTCCAAAATGTCGGCACAAATCGGGTGGCTCAAGGCCAGCACGGAGAGGATTTCTTCGTCGGTGCTGTACTGGCCGCTCTTCATTTTTTTGCCGGGGTAGGGCAGTTTGAGTTGGTCGAACAGCATCTCGCCCACCTGCTTGGGGCTGGCGATGTTGAATGTGAAGCCCGCTTGGGCCAGTATTTTTTCCTCCAAAGCCACGATGAGCACGGCCAGTTCGCCAGAGTATTCCTTCAAAAAATCGGGGTCGATGCGCACCCCGGCGTGCTCGATGTCGGTCAGCACCTTCACGAGCGGCGTTTCCACCGTTTCAAACAGTTTGACCAGCACCTCGCCGCCCGCTTGGAGTTTGGTTTTCAGCACATCGTGCAGCCAGATCGTCACGTCGGCATCCTCGGCAGCGTAGTCTTTGATGATGTCAATCGGCACGTCGCGCATGGTGCCTTGCGGCTTGCCGGGCGTTTTTTTGCCGATGAGGTCTTCGATTTTGACGGGTGAGTAGTCGAGCAAGGTTTCCGCCATGTAGTTCATGTTGTGGCGGAGATCTGGCTCCAGCAGGTAGTGCGCCAACATGGTGTCCCAGTAGGGGCCGCGCAGTTCGCAGCCGTAGTTTTTCAGCACGATGGCATCGTACTTCAGGTTCTGACCGATCTTCGTAATCGCTTCATTTTCAAAGAGTGGCCTGAACTCTTCTACGATGGCCTGCGCCTCGGCGCGGTCGGCGGGTATGGGGACGTACCATGCCTCGTGGGCTTTCAGGGCAAACGAAAAACCGACCAAGTCGGCCTGCGCGGCTTCGAGCGCGGTGGTCTCGGAGTCGTAGGAGAAAGCCGAAGATGCTTCCAGCATGACAATGAGCTGCGCCCGCAGCGCAGGCGTGTCGGCCAAAAAGTATTCGTGCGGTACAGTCTGGATATTTTGCGAAGCGCGTTGGATGGCCGTTTGAGGCTCCCCAAATGGAGCGGCGGCGACGGTCTGCTCGTCCATTTCGGCTTCGCCAAAAAGACTGCCCTGTGCGCCCGCACCTGTAGCGGCGGCTTTGGCCGGTGCCTTTTTTCCTGTTTTCGCTGCTGGAGTGGACGGGCTTCCGGCGGCTGAAGCCGCCGATGCTGGGCCGCCTGCCCACGGGCTTCTCAAAATCGCCTCGGCCAAACTCTTGAACTCCAACTCCTGAAAAATTTCGATCAGTTCTTCGCGGTTGAACGGCTCGATCTCGAACTCTTTTTCGTGGAACTGGACGGGCGAATTGATGTCAATCGTGGCGAGCCACTTGGAGAGCGTAGCCTTCTCGTGGTGGGTCTTTACGATCTCCTGCTGCTTGCCTTTGAGTTGGTCGGCGTTGGCGAGCAGGTTCTCGATGTTGTCGAACTGTTCGAGGAGTTTGCAGGCGGTTTTTTCGCCGATGCCGGGCAGTCCGGGGATGTTGTCCACCGCGTCGCCCATGAGGCCGAGCATATCCACCACTTGGTCTACGCGTTGGATTCCCCAGCGTTCGCAGACTTCTTTTTCGCCCCAAATCTCCGCCGGGTCGCCGCCCTTGCTGGGCTTGTAGAGGAAAATATGGTCGCTCACCAACTGCCCAAAATCCTTGTCGGGCGTGACCATGTAGGTCGTAAAGCCTTCTTTCTCAGCCTGTTTGGCGAGTGTGCCGATCACGTCGTCGGCTTCGTAGTTGGGTACGATGATGACGGGGACGTTCATGGCCCGCACGATCTTGTTCACCCAGGGCAGGGCAAAACTGATGTCTTCGGGCTGGGCCTCGCGGTTGGCTTTGTAGGCCTCAAACTTTTCGTTGCGGAAGGTGCCGCCGCGCGGGTCAAACACGACGGCGATGTGGGTGGGTTTTTCGGTCTGCATCATGTCCCACATGGTGCGCATGAAGCCTTGTATGGCCGACACGTTCCAGCCTTTGGAGTTGAGCAGCGGGCGGGCGATGAAGGCGAAGTGGGCGCGGTAGATGAGCGCGTGGCCGTCGAGGAGGAAGAGTTTTTTTGCCATGCGGCAAAAGTAGCCAAAGCGGTGAAAAAGTAAGGCGGTGACTGACAGTCACCGCCTTACTGCTTGGTGTTTATTTCAGCCGAATCACCGGGTGCAGTTTATACACGCCGTTCCCTTGAATTTTCACAGACTGGGCAGCATCGAAATCAAGCACGAAGGTGTTGATATCGAGGGCCAAATCCTTGTCAATCTTCACTTTAAGTCCCGATTCTTGGGCGCTGGGCGTTGTGAGCGGGTACACGATGCTGTCCACCATGACCGAATTGTTGGGGCCTAAAATGAAGCGTACCTCCTTCAGGGTGACGGTTGGCACGGGGCCGACTGCGATCAAAGTATCAATGCCATTTTGGAAATCGAGGAGGTTGTAAATGCCCACATTGGTTTGAAGCAACAACCACTGGCCGGTGTCTTGTGAGGTCTTGACCCTGATTTCGCGGATGTCAACATTGACTTGCTGAAAATCGCCGGGGCCATCGGTGAGGCGGATGCGGAGGGTGGCCTGGTCTGCTGCATCTTTTTTGCAAGCCGCAAAACCGAGGGTCAGCGCGAAGGCTGCGAAGAGAAAACGGGTGATCGTCATGATGTAAAAATCGGTTAAAGAAATGAGCGGGAGGAACGGCTTTGAGGAGGGTGTATTTTAACCAAAAATGCAAATTGGGTGTAATCCCCTCGCTTTTACCGAGAATGGAGTAGGGGTTTCCGCGGTTGAGGATGTGAAGCAAAAAACTCTTTGTTATACCATATGCCTTCAAACCGAAGAAAGAACCGCCGACCAATCCACTGAGATGGTCTAATTTTTTCGGACACAAAACCTTCTTAACCAACGTGAGTTTTGAATTATTTCAGTTGATAATGAAAGAGTTATGAAAGGAAGGCAGCAAAAATTGAGAGATTTGGGTTTCCACACCTTGTTCACTCAAACTTCTATGCCGTCATGTTGAACGAAGATAAAGAATCTATGCTCTACCAGATATTTATGGATGTCGACGATTTCACCAAATCTCTTGATCGTTTCGACCTGAAAAGGTTGAACATGAATAGCCCCGGATGCAATCCGGGATAATTTGTTGTAGGCTTAGTACAACCCTGAAAGGGTTGAACGTGAAGGTTTTAGGTGCGACTCAATCTAAGTTCAACCCTTTCAGGGTTACTTTTACATTCGTTCATATAACCCGGATTGCATCCGGGTCTATTCCCGTTCAACCCCTCCGGGTTTTGCGAAAGCGCACTAAAAAAGGTAGCACGGCGACTACGCCGTGCTACCTTTTTTAGTACCCTAACCGTACGGGACTACTGAGCAAACTGCACCTCCACCCTTCGGTTGAGTTGCCGCCCCTGCTCGGAGTTGTTGTCCGACACCGGGTTGTTTTCCCCCAAACCTTTGGCTGTGATGCGGTCGGCTGGTATGCCGAGGCCGATGAGCGCCTGACGGGCCGCCTCGGCGCGGCGATTAGAGAGATCAGCGTTGTAGACCGGTGCGCCAGCGTTGTCGGTGTAACCCATCAGGTTGATGCGGTAGTTGTTCTTCTGAGCCAGTTCGGCCACCTTGCGCAGTTCGGGCATGGACTCTATGCGCAGTTCGCTTTTGTCGTAATCGAAGAACACGTTGAGGATTTCCGTCTTGCCTTTTTTCAGCATATCCGGCAGGCTGGTGGGTTTCCAGGCGATATCCATTTTCTGCATTTTGTCGGCTTTGCCCTGCACGGGCAGCGGCATAGACTTGGGGTAGTAGCCGTCTTTTTGCAGGCGGATGTTGTAAGCCGCGTCGTTCGGCACGGTGATGAAGGTGGTGGAGCGCGTGGGGTCAGTGCGGAAAGAGCCGACCTTTTGGCCGGTTTTCGGGTCTTCGAGAATGATTTCGGCATCCAGCGGCAGGCCATCGTCGCCTTTGAGTGCCAGTTCGATCGTGCGCACGGCCTTGGGGCGCATGGGTTCGGGCAGCGTGACGGTGAAAATATCCTGATTGAATGACGACTTGCGGTTGGAGAACCAAGCCGTTACGCCATCAGTGGTCACCTTGTAAGCCCAGTCGTCGCTCAGCGTGTTGATTTCCTTGCCGAGGTTGACTGGTTTGCTCCAGTGCAGCCAAGTATCGTCGAGGCGGGTGGTCTTGAACACGTCCATGCCGCCCAGCCCAGTGTGGCCCGCGCTGCTGAAATACAGGGTCTGCATATCGGGGTGGAGGAAGGCACTGCGGTCTTCTTCGCTGGTGTTGATGGTGGAATCGAGGCGCACCGGGTCGCCCCACGAGCCATCGGCTTGGCGCTGTGCGATGTACAGGTCAGTGCCGCCAAAACCGCCCGTGCGGGCTTCCAGAATCATCGTCTGGTTGTTGGGCGCAATCTGCACCAAGCCGACCCAAGCGAATGTAGAAGTGTTGACATCCAATGGTTTAGGCTCCGTCCAGCCGGTAGCAGTCTTGTCAGATTGGAAGGGTTTCCCGTTGTCAAAAATGATGATGCGGTTGCCATCGGCGGTGAGCGAGAGCGGGGCTTGGTTGCCAGAGCCGCTGAGTTCTTTCACCATCACGGGTTTGGTCCAACCGGATTCAATCCAGCTGGAGACGAACACGTCCTCACCTGATTCGTTGTCGGGCCGACCAGAGCCGCAGAAGTACAAAAACTTGCCGTCAGCCGATGGCACGGGGACGTACTCCGACCCAGCAGCATTCACAGTAGAACCGATGTCCGCCGGGGTGACACCAAACTCCGGTGCAGCCACGATGGTGATCATGTCGGTGAACCAGCGTTTGCGGTCGGGGAAATAATTGGCGTTCGTGTTCAGCAGATCTAGCGATTTTTTCCAGTCGCGCTTGCCCATGTAGTGGCCAAACATTTTTTCAAACGCTTGCCAAGCGCGGTAGGTAGGGGCCACTTTTTGGATAAACGCCTGCCAGCCGTCCATGTCGCGCTCGTTGAACGGGCGGTTGGTATTCACCGAAAGGCCGGAGGCTTCCAGTTCCAGTTCACCGAGCGTAAGCCGCTCCTCAGCGGGCATCTGAGCGCGGGCCTCGTTGCTCACCGGCTTGGTCTTGATGAGTTCGAGGGCCTTTTTTCGGGCGTAGGGCGCGAGTGCGCTGCGGGGCGATTTGGTGAGGAAAGCGGTGAGCGGTGGCAGCGTGCTGGCCTTCCAGATGCTGGGCAGTTGGTCGCGAGCGCGGTCTCGGCTCACGGGGTGCTGCGGCACGTCTTTGAAGAACTGCCCCATGTTGTCCACCCCCTTTTCATTGATGTACATCTCGAGGGCTTTTTCGTTCAGCACATCCATCGCCGAGGGGAATCGCTCTGGTATATCGGTACTGTGGTGCCGGATGAGGTAAGCGTGGTCGTCGTACGTTTTGGCCCCGTAGATAGCGGTTTCGAGCAATTTTGCCTGCAAATCGCGGGCTTTTGCATCCAGTGTGGGGTTGGTAGTGGGGAAGGATTCCACAAATTCATCCACCTGTT
>JAYSUY010000770.1:0-3636 GCA_043718855.1 Saprospiraceae bacterium
CAGCGAGGCGCACCTTGCCCCAGACCTTCTTCACCTGAGTACCCTGCTGGGCAAAGCCGAAAAGCCCCAAGATGCCAAAGCGGTAGAAGAACTGCGCCGACAATACGGTCTCGATACCAACGAAATCTATTCTAACAAGCTCCGCATCAAACAGTGAACGTGACCATATGAAACTGAGGATTCAAGACAAAATAGACCGCTTTTTTGAAGAGGCTGCCATGAACGCAGCCGATGTAGTCGTGTTGGTGGAAGACGTGGACGACGAGTTGTTTTGGAGAGAAGTGCTGGAAGTGTCGCTTCCGAACCAGAAATTTGATTTTCCATATATGCCTGCCGGGGCTACCGGAAAAGACCAGCTGCTCCGGGATTTTGCTCCGCACCTTTCCCAAAAACTCCTTCTCTGCGTGGATGCCGATAACGAACCACTTATCACTGGAAAATATGCGGGACACTTTCAGCAGCGGCAAAAGCATATCTTCCACACCCACAGCCGTGAAAACCACTTCATTTACCCCGAAAACCTTGAGACCGAACTCACAACGGAGACGAAGATTAAGTACGATTTCGGCTCTGACTTTCGGGCATTGTCCGAAGCCGTGCATGGCTGGCTTATGTTCTGGCTGTTTTGCAGCGAACAAGAGCAAGCATGGCTGAAAAGCAAAATTGACAACATGAAGGCGTTGCTTGCTTGGGGCCGCTTGAGGGGCTCAGTCGAAAAGGCCATCAAGCAGTCAAAATTGAAAGAGGCTGAAGGCATTGATCAAGCCCAAGCGTTTATCCGCGAAATCAAGATTTCAGTGGATGACGATCTGGCAGAGGTGTTCGAGGTGTTCAAGGCATCAGGATATGGCTATTTGAAAGAAGAAATCGCAAAATTTGCCCAAAAATGCCCAGTCAAGCCAGAAGGAAGCCTCTTCTACATTCAGGGCCACACCGCTTTTGACCACATCGTGCTGCCCTATTTTCAGCAAATTCACAGGATACTGGCAATACAGAACCGCGACGCTGCTACCTCCAATGAGGAGCGCAACAAATGGCACAACATAAGTCAAAAAGACTGCCGAGACATTCTTAAGAGAAGTTGGCGCACCTGCTTGCAATCCAATCGCCGCTGTCATTTTATTGAAAAAATCAAAGCGGACATCTCTCTGGATTTCCAACCGGAGCAATCGTAAACCTCAATCCGACTTACTCACAACTACACAAGAGGCTGATGCAGTACGATGTCGTTTTACTCACTGAATCGCGCTACGAAAATCCGCCCAACCCGGACTGGTACGAGCAGCAAATCCTCACCGAGGATGGCTACGTCATGGCTGCGCTCGAACAGCAAGGCTTGAAAGTCAAGCGAGTAGATTGGGCCTCGCCCGATTTCGACTGGTCGTCCACCCGGCTGGCGGTGTTTCGCACCACTTGGGATTATTTTTTTCGCATCCACGAGTTTCGGGCTTGGCTTGACCGCGCTGCGGCGCAGACTCGTCTGCTCAATCCCTACGATTTGGTGCGTTGGAACGTGGACAAACATTACCTGAAAGATTTGGAGCGCGGTGGCATCCGCATCGTGCCGACGCAGGTGGTGGAGCAGGGCGAAGCCTGCGATCTTGAGGCTTTTTTTCACACCTTCGATGTCGACGAACTCATCATCAAACCCTGCATCGCTGGCACTGCACGCCACACTTACCGGGTGCGGCGCGACACCGTGGCCGAGCGGCAAACAACACTGAATCAACTCCTTGTGGAGGAAGCCATGCTGGTGCAGCCGTTTTTGCGCAGCATACCTGAGCAGGGCGAGGTGTCGCTCATCGTCATCGGCGACGAGGTACGCCACGCGGTGCTGAAAATCGCCAAGCCGGGCGACTTCCGAGTGCAGGACGATTTTGGTGGAACCGCCCACGCCCACGAAGCCACGCCCGCCGAGCGAGATTTGGCCCTCCGTGCGGTGGCGGCTTGTCCTGAAAAACCCGCCTACGCCCGTGTGGACATCGTGATAGACAACGACGGGTTGCCTGCTATTTCTGAACTCGAATTGGTGGAACCGGAATTGTTTTTTCGCTTCAATCCAGCGGCAGCGGGGTTGCTGGCGGAAGAGATTCGGCGGGGACTGTTGGCTGTTGGCGATTAGCCATTGGCCATTGGCTGTTGGATTGGGGCTGCCAAAGGCCAAAATCCAACAACCAACAGCCCCTAAAAAACCGACAGCCCAGTTTTTGTCGTGAACAACTCCAACGCTTTCATGCCCAGCACCGAGTTGCCTTTCGCGTTCAGTTCAGGGCTCCACACGGCGATGCTGTACTGGCTGGGCAGCAGGGCCGCGATACCGCCGCCCACGCCGCTTTTTCCGGGCAAACCGACGGCAAACGTAAACTCGCCCGCCTCGTCGTAAAACCCGCAAGTCTGCATGATGGCATTTAGTCGTTTGGTCTGGCTGGCTGTGAGGTGACGCTCTCCTGTGCTGGGGTTAATTCCTTGATTAGAAAATAGTTGCATGGCGAGAGCCAGTTCGGCGCAGGTCATTTCGAGCGAGCATTGGTAAAAATACACGTCGAGTACGCGCTCCACGTCGTTGTGCAGGTTGCCGAAAGATTTGAGGAAATAAGCCAGCGCAAAGTTGCGGTAGCCCGTAGCGCGTTCCGACTGCGCCACCGCTGGGTTGAAATGCACGTCGGCACTGTCGGCCAGCGTGCGCATGAAATCAAGGATGCGCTGCTTTGGGTCTTCAAAGTGCGAAACCAAGATGTCAGTGATGACCAGCGCGCCTGCGTTGATGAGCGGGTTGCGGGGTATGCCGCGCTCGTACTCCAACTGCATCAATGAGTTGAACGACGACCCGCTCGGCTCCACGTGGACGCGCTGCCACAGTTCGTCACCCAACAGCCCGAAGGCCATGCCCAGCGTGAACACTTTGGAGATGCTCTGGATGGAGAATTTTGTGCGGCAGTCGCCGTACTCGTGGCGACTGCCGTCGTTGCGCTGGAGGCATAGCCCAAACTGGTGCGGTGCAACTTTCCCCAACTCTGGGATGTAGCCAGCCACCCGGCCTTGCCCAAAAAGCGGCTGCACTTCGGCAGCGATGTCGCGGATGATGTGGTCGAAATCCATGCGGCGAAGGTGCCGAAAAAATACCTTTGCCAGACACTTTCACTCAATTTTGCCCACTCACTTATGTCCGTCAAAACAAATTTCTCCACCTGTCTGCTGCTCGCAGCGGCCCATCTTTTTTTCAGCATGACTGCTTTTTCGCAACAGCCTGTCGCTGCTCCAACTGACCCCGAACAGCAACTTCAACTGCTTGGTATCCAACTGCCTACGCCTACGCAGCCCATCGCCAACTACGTCAAGTACGTTCGTGTGGGCAACCTTATTTTTTTGTCAGGGCATGGCCCCAGCCGACCTGATGGTGGCACTGTGACGGGCAAACTTGGCCGCGACCTGAGCATTGAGCAGGGCTACGAGGCGGCCCGGCTCACAGGTATCAGCCTCATCGCTACTCTAAAAGACGCGGTGGGCGGCGACCTCAAAAAGGTGAAGCGTGTGGTGAAAGTGCTGGGCTTGGTCAACTGCACTGATACGTTCACTGACCAGCCCAAAGTCATCAACGGGTTCAGCGATCTAATGACGGCGGTTTTTGGTGCAGAT
>JAYSUY010000078.1:0-2382 GCA_043718855.1 Saprospiraceae bacterium
AGCACCACAAGTTGTTGGTGTACAACACTATCGCAGCCAATCGGAGTCTGGTAAGTGTAACTGAGCAGGCTGTTGACGGCATAAAACTCGCCATCGAGCCACTCGTAGGATTGGCCCGCGCAGATTTCCGCCTGCGGCAAAATGGTGGGCGGTATGGCCTGCACCACCACCGGCAAACAGGTGTACGCGCTGCTGTTGCAAGCGTTTCTGGCCCGCACACAAATCGGGCCGCCCACATTGCCCCATTTCACCGTCACGCTGGTGCCTTCGTTGGGCGAAAGCAGCACGTTGCCCGCCATGCCGTTGATGAGGGTGCCGGGCGGGGCCTTCCACTCGTATAGGCAGGTGCCAAAAACGGGCGGTATGGTGTACGTCACCGTCGCGCCGGGGCATACTTTCGTGGGGCCTTCGAGGGGGGCGGGCGGAGTCAGCACGGGGGCGGCGGCGCTGCCCGAAGTCACCTGCACCGTGAAGGGGCAGGCGGCGGGGCCGTTGTTGTCGAAAACGAGGTAGTAGACGCAGCCGGGTACGAGCGGCACGGTGTTGGAAAACTGGTAAGTGCCGTTCTGCGGCATGAAGGTGTTGCAGTCGGACACCAACGCAAAGTTCTGACAATCATCGCTTTGGTAGATGCCCATCTCGATGGCGCTGCCCAGTGTGCAGGTGCCGACGCTGACTTCGATGCTGAGGTCGGTGGAGCCAGCCACGAAGCCTATCCAGCCCATGCTGTGTACCACTTGAGTGCAAAAACCGGGCGGCGCTTGGCCCTGAGTGCTCTGCGACGTGGCAGATTGGTAGCCGTTGAGGTCGCACAGCACACAGGCTTGGGCGCATGTTCTGGTGAGCGGCGCGGTGTTGTTGGGGCAGGCTGGAGGGAACTGTGCGTAGGCTGTGTGCGCAAACAGCGACAGCAGGGCGGCGAGGGCGAGTTGTTTTTTCATGTTGTTGTGATGATTGAACCCGGCCAAAAGTATGCTTAGTTTTGCAGGGAAATAAAACCGCCCGGTATGACTGCTCGCCTTATCTACGACCACACTTTCACAAAAATTTGAAATCTCTGAACAAAGCCCGCGCCAGCGGGTTTTTGTTTTTTAAACTACCCGCCCATGCGCAGCGTCGAGCAATTAGACCTCCTCCTCCACGACCCCAAACTGAGTGCCGAGCATCGGGCCATAGCCCAAAAAGTGGCTGATGGTCAGCGCATTGCATTCGATGAGGGTGTTTTTTTATTCGAGCACGGCGACTTGGCCTACCTCGGGGCGCTGGCGAATTTTGTGCGCGAGCGCAAAAACGGTGACCACACCTACTTCAACCGAAACTTCCACATCGAGCCGACCAACTTGTGCGTGTACGACTGCAAGTTCTGTTCCTACTCGCGGCTCATCAAGCAGCGCGGCGATGCCAACTCCTGGGCGTTTTCGATGGACGAGATGATGGACATCGTGCGCAAGTACGACGGCCAGCCGGTGACGGAAGTCCACATCGTGGGCGGCGTGCTGCCGCAGTACGACATGGCGTTCTACCTCGATTTTTTCCAAAAAATACGCCTGCACCGCCCCGATCTGCACATCAAAGCCCTCACCCCGGTGGAGTACCACTACATTTTCAAGAAGGCCAAAGTGGGCTACGAGGATGGGATGCGCCAGATGAAGGAGGCGGGTCTGGACAGTATGCCCGGCGGCGGCGCAGAGATTTTTCACCCCGAAATCCGGGAGCAGATTGCCGCCGACAAATGCACTGCCGACCAGTGGCTCGCCATCCACGAGGCTTGGCACGGGCTGGGCATGCGCTCCAACGCCACCATGCTCTACGGCCACATCGAGCAGTGGCACCACCGGGTGGATCACTTGGAGCGACTGCGGCAATTGCAGGACAAAACCGCTGGTTTTCAGACGTTTATCCCGCTCAAATTCCGCAATCAGGACAACCAGATGAGCCACATCGCCGAAAGCACGACGGTGGAAGACCTCCGCAACTACGCCATCAGCCGCATCTACCTCGACAATTTTGACCACCTCAAAGCCTACTGGCCGATGATCGGTCGCCACACCGCGCAACTCTCGCTGGCCTTCGGCGTGGACGACATGGATGGCACGATTGACGACACCACTAAGATTTACAGCATGGCCGGCTCTGAGGAGCAGCACCCCAGCCTGACGACTCAGCAACTCGTGGAGATGATCCGCCGCGTAGGCCGCCGCCCCGTCGAGCGCGACACACTGTACAATGTGGTGCAGGATTTCACCGACACGGTGTTTGAGGAGGACAAGCAGTTCCGGGGCTACTTTGAATTGCCAGTGCTTCAAAATGGGTTGATGAAGGTTGATGAGGTTGATAAGGGTTGATTATCAACCTCATCAACCTCATCAACCTCATCAACCT
>JAYSUY010000771.1:0-10368 GCA_043718855.1 Saprospiraceae bacterium
CATGATGGCATCGCCGACCAGAACGACCGCTGCCCTACCCTGCCCGGCACAGCCTCTGCCAATGGCTGCCCTGACGCTGACCTTGATGGCCTTGCTGACCAGCGCGACCGCTGCCCCAATTTTGCAGGATTGACTTCTCTCGGCGGCTGCCCCGATGCCGATCAAGATGGCGTGGTTGACTTAGATGATGTTTGCCCTAAACTGCCCGGCAAGGGTACCCTGAACGGCTGCCCAGCCAACAGTATGCCCGACTTGAAAACCCCCTATAAAGTGGTGTACTTCGATCCGTCTGCCGACAAATGGCTGCCCAGTTCGCAAAGCACACTGGAGGAGGCTGTTGCTTTTTTGCAGAAAAACCCCAACTACTCTGCTCGTATAGAGGGCAATGCCGAACATACCGCCGATGCTCTGACCAACAAAACGCTCTCAGAAACCCGCGCCCAGCGCTGCCGAGACTACCTGACCAGCAAGGGTTTGGACACAAGTCGTCTGACATTCACAGGCTTCGGCGACAAACGCCCAATGGCTTCCAGCGATGTAGTGGAAGGTCGGCGGCTGAACAACCGAGTGGAGATTTATTTCTTCCAGCGGTAGGAGAAGAACGAGGAACGATGAACCCCGTGACACACCAAGTCGTTGTCACGGGGTTCATCGTTTATAGTTTATAGTTTATCGTTCCTCGTTCATAGTTCCCCCAGCGGCTCCAGCTTGTACTTTTTGATGACCCGCCGAATCTTATTGCCCCACTCCGGGTCGCGGGCGTAGCCGGGTTCTTTCTTCTCGGCATCGGCCATCATCTTGTTGATGAAGCAGTTGTAGTCATCGGCCTCGCACGAGAAGGCATCGCGGAACCACTTTCGGCTGCGCAGAAATTTGGCGAAGTCCTGCACCGCGCCCCTTGGCGTGTCGTATTTTCGGAAATCGGTCATCTTGCCCTCGTGCCACATTTTGTGTACCGGCCCCGTCCAGAGCGGCTTGGTGGCCTTCATGCCGAAAGGATTTTTGGCCTTCTGGTACAGCTCGCTCGAAAAACCTGCCGATTCCAATATTGCCAGCCCGACAAAGGCAGCAGCTGACACCTTCTCATTTTTTTGCAGCCATATGGCCTCCCGCATGAAGGTTTCCACCAACTCTACCGATGCACCAAAGGAGTCGGAGACAATGCGGGCAGCCTCTTTCACCTTCATGGGCAGTTCGGGCGGGTGGATTGCGGCAGTTGTGGCAGCCGGTGCGGTAGCCGCGGGTTGCCACTTTTTCGGGGCAGTCTTTTGCGTCGCAATTTTTGCAGTTGCCTTAATTACAGGCAGTTGTGACGCAAGTGCAGGGCCTGAAGAAGCCGTAGCAGTGGCCGATGTGGCAGGCTGCGCGGCGGGCTTGGCCGTGCGGGGGTTTTGCGCCTGCGCAAACGGGCTACCCAGCAGGGCGGCCAGCGCGAGGGCGGGGAAATAGGTGAAGCGGAAGTTTCTCATGTATGAAAGTCATTTTGTCAGTGCGAATGTAGCATCAATCCCGCCGCCCCAACGTGGCTGCCGCTGCGCAGCAGCAGCCAATAGTGTCCGGCAGGAAGCCCTTTTACGTCGATTGTCGCCGAAGTCACCTGCTGAAATATCCACTCGCGCACCACACGGCCCTCCGTGTTGGTCAGCACAGCCTGCTCGAACGGCTCTGGCGCACTGAGTTGCACCGCGCTGTCGGCTGGGTTGGGCGACGCCTGGATGTCCATGTACGCCTGCTTCGGCTCGTTGGCCGACACGATGGATTTCCCCTTGCCGATGGTGTACTGGCCGGCGCGGAAGTTGTCGATGCTCAGGATGCCGTAGCGGTCGTTGGGCGTGAGTTTGTTTTTGACGTAGGTGGGATACTCCTGCCAGGGCTTGCCGGGGGCGGGGCGGTAAAGTAGCAGGATGCTGTCTTCACTAAGGCTGGTTTGGGCGAACAGTTCCGTGTCCAACTGGTCGAATTTGCCGCGCCCGTCGTAGAACACAGTGGCCCGGGCTTGAAAACTGGTGGGCAGCGCACCCTCTACCGACCAGTAGCGATTGGTGAGTTTGTACTGCTGGGGATTGGCCGCGCCAGCGGTGTCGGGCATAGCGAAGTGATGCTCTACGCGCACGAAGGCCGAGTCCGAAATGGCCGTCACGCTGAGGTTCAGTTTTGCCAAAGTAAAGTTGTGGGCACCAGTGGTTTTGATGATGCGCTCCTGCTCCGAGCGGGCCTGCGCGAGGCGCATGTTGGTGTTGACAAAAATGAAACGCGGGGGTGGGAGGAAACTTGGGAAGAGAAATTCGACGGTGGAATTTTCCCCAGAAACCGTGGCGGTGCGGTACTCGCGCAGTCCGTTTTGGCTTACGAAAGTAAATTCCAGCGGCACGTTTTGGTGCATTTTGGGTGCGCCGCGCAGTTTTTGTTTCACAAAAACCCGCGCTATGGTGGGTGCATCTACGGGCGAAAAAATCCACTTGACGGAATCGATGGAGTAGTCGGGGTAGCCGCCCGCAAACACCCAGTTGTCAAAAAAATCGGTCATGTCGCGGCCTGTGGCGGCGCTCAGTTTATCGCGAAAATCGGCGCTGCTCCAGTCAGTGTACGGGGTCTGGTCGAGCGCGGCGCGGCAGCCTACGCGAAACAGCGAATCGCCCAAGTAGCCCCGCAGATTGTGGGCCACCGTCGCACCTTTTTTGTACACGTGGTCGCCGTAGGTTAGGCTGTGCGACACACCCGACACGGCGAGGTAGCCGCCTTCGCTGACATGGGCGTTTTGCAGGATGTTGAGGTGGTTGTCGCGTACGGCTTCCACAAATTTCTGCTTGCTGTACACCCACTCGGTGAACAGGTGCTCTGAGTAGGAAGCCCAGCCTTCGTTGAGCCACATGTCTTCGGCGGTGCTACAAGTGGCGAAGTCGCCCCACCACATGTGGCTGAGTTCGTGCGCCCAGAGGGTCTCGAAGCCGAGCGAGCCATCAATGGCCGAGCGCATGATGGTGATGTTGGTGGCGTGCTCCATCGCGCCGGAGTTGAAGGGCACGAGGGAGTAGCCTATTTTGTTCCAGCGATACGGGCCGAACCAGTGTTCGTAGCACTGCACAGCTTGGGGCAGGTTTTTGAAGGTGGCCCGCACCTTATTGGTGTCGCTGGGGGCGGCGGCGATTTCCACTGGTATGGGGCCGTTTACGCCCGTCATGCTGCGCTTCCAGGAAGTGTAGGGCCCGGCGGCGAAGCAAGCGAGGTAGGTGGGTATGGGCTGGTCTATCTTCCAGCGGCGGATGCTCTGGCCGTTCTGCACGGTCTCGCTGACCAAGTAACCGTTGCCGTAAGCGGGCTTGGCGGCGGGGGCGGTGACGGTGACATCGAAGCTGCTGCGCTCCACAAAATTGTCGAAACAGGGGAACCAGGCCCGCCCGAAGGAGTGGGGGTCAGCGGCGAAACCTACGCCGAGGTTGTAGGTGTAGCCGCTCTGGTTGTACACGCCGCCCCAGCCGCTGGCATCGGTGACGGGTGTGCCGGAGTATTTGATTCTCAATATTTTGACTTCGCCAAGCGGCAGCGCAGGAAGGCTGATAGTAAGGGCCGGGCCGCTTTGTGAGAACGGCACGGGCAGGAGGTTGTCGTAAATGACTTCCGTCACCGTGAGTTTTTCCAAGTCGAGGCGCAGGGTTTTTACGCCCGGCACTTTGGCCTGTACGCTGAGCCAGCAGAGGGCCGATATTTTGGGCGCGGCGAGCAGGTCGAGTTCGATGCGGGTGTCGGTGATGTCCACCGAGTCGCTACGGGTGTCAGCCGGTGGCGGAGCAAAAACCTTGTGGCCTTCAGCGCACCACTCAGCGGAGCGGAGCATTTTTTGGGCGGAGAGGTTTTGACAAAAAAAGGTGGCGGCGAGGAGGAGGAGGAGTGGGCGCATGGGCGTGGGAGGTATGAACTATGAAAAGTGAGCGATGAGTGATGCAGCAAACACGGCCAAGAGGCTGGATTAGGGTTCGGAGTTGAGATGCTTCCCCTGTTCCCAATCCTCTGCCCATTGATGCAAGAGCCGACGGAGAAGGTTTTTGTCCACGAATTTGGTTTCGTAAGCCGCTACCAAAGCCGGGCTAAGTTGGCGGCTCATGGCGATTTCGACCACTTCATCGTCTTTGGTTTTGCACAGCACCACGCCAATCGAAGGGTTTTCGTGCGGTTTACGAATGTCGCGGTCGAGTACTTCGAGGTAGAAATTCATTTTGCCCAGGTACTCTGGCTTGAAAGCCTCGATTTTCAGGTCGAACGCCACGAGGCACTGCAACTCGCGGTGGAAGAAAACGAGGTCAACGAAGTAGTCGTTCATACCGACTTTCAGTTGCATTTCTTCGTCAATGAACAGGAAGTCGCGGCCCAATTCCAGCAAAAAATCCTTCATGCGGGCGACGAGGGCTTTTTGCAGGTCATGCTCAGAGTACGGCCCCTTCATGTCCAGAAATTCAAGGATGTAGCGGTCGCGGAACACCTCGGTCAGCAAGTCTTTTTTCGGATGTTCGGGCACGAGCAGGGTGTGCTTGGCGAGCATCTGCCGCTCGAAGAGGCCGGATTTGATTTGGCGGCGCAAATCGCGGACATCGTACCGATCCTTGATGGCAAGAATGAGGTAAAACAGCCTTTCTTCGTTGCTTGTACACCCAGAAAGCAGGTCGATGTGGTGACTCCAAGTGAGCCGAAGCAGGATAGGCGGTATGCTTGGAGATTGTGGTGACGCTGTCACCACAATCTTTTGTTCTGCAATACTAGGCGATTCCGTTTCTGAAATTCTGTTTGCTTGAAAACCATCAGGCAAAATTGACCAGTCCATAGATTGCCAAGAATCAAAGAACACCCGCATCCGGTACAAACCTCGGCGGTCGTAACCTTTCAGCCCTGATTCTTTTTCTTGCAACCACTCTGCAAGATTGTTTACCACCTTGTCGCCATAAGCACTCTCTGGCAGGCGATGAGACAGATAAGCACCCACCTGCCAGTTCACGGCAAGCGCATACGCATTGACAGCCTGCAAGGCTCCGGCCTTGCCCTGCTGGATGATTTGCCGGATGTTTTGGAAGTGTTGTTGAACGTCTGTATCCATTTGCATAGGTTTTGTTCAAAAGTTGATGGATGACATGCGCTCCTCCAATTGGCGAGTCCCCCACCCTTCGATGCAGCACATTTCCATGTAAAAACGACGCATCAGGTCGTCATCGAGGCGGATGAAAATCCGAAAATGGGTCCAACTGAATAGTTTACGCAGTGCGTAAACTATTTCAAAGTCTGGAAAATGGGGGCAAAATGCACGAAAATCCACAGGTTGTAGCGGTTTACAAAGCCTCCCTCTACCCCTTCTCCAAAAACTCCAGCACCCCAACCGCCTCCGCCTCCGACAGTTTGCCTTTCAGCCCCTTCTTTTTGCAGTACGAATCGGCGCGGGCCGATGCCGCTCCGGGCAGGGCTTTCAGCAGGATATTTTTTTTCAGTCCCGCCTCCTGCACCGACTGCTCGGCTACCCGCACCCAGTAGGTTTTTTTGTCCACAAAAGCGTCGTCCGTGCTGCCGCTCGTGTACAGGCCCCGGTCTTGGTAGTCGGCTCGTTTGATGGTCTTCTGGACATCTGCGAACAAGGTGTACTTGCTGCCCGCGAAGAGGACGCGGTAAAAGCGGTGCGGGTCGTTCACGTCCGGCACGGCCATTTTTCTGAACATCCAGCGGCTGCCATCCGCGTGCTTGATATCGACAGCCCAGAACTGGTGGCTATACAGCACCAACTCGAGGCCAGCCGCATCCTTCGTCCAGATTTCGTTGCTGTACGCATCGAATTTGTACTTCAATGACGTGCCTACGATGGTCGAATCGGTCAGATAAAGTGTGCCTTCTGACCACTCATCCCATAGAAATGGGCTGCCTTTGATGCTCTTGTAACGATTGTCAAACTGGAGAGCGGTGCTGTAATAACCACCACTGCTGAGGTTGAGGATTTCGTCTGTCACCGAGGCCCCATTGGGCAGCACTGGGTTATTCGGGTTGGCTTGGCCCCAAGCAGAGACGCAGAGGGTGGCGCAGAAAAGCGCAATGCAGTGTAGGCGTTTCATAATCAATAGCAGTTGTAAGTGTTTAAAAAAGAGATGTTTGCGTCTTGATTTTCTCACTTCTCACCCCTCACTTTCTCACTGTCTAAAACAAGGTCCCCGCCTGCACCGGCGGCACCACCCCGATGTGGCGGTAGGCTTTTTCGGTAGCCAGCCTACCGCGCGGGGTGCGCTGGATGTAGCCCTCCATGATGAGGAATGGCTCGTGTACCTCCTCGATGGTGCCCGATTCCTCGCCCACTGCAGTGCCGATGGTGGTGAGGCCCACCGGCCCGCCCTTGAACTTGTGGATGATGGTGGTGAGGATGCGGATGTCCATCTCGTCGAGGCCGCTCTCGTCCACATCGAGCGCGGCCAGGCCGTAACGGGCGATGTCCTGGTTCACCTCGCCGTTGCCTTTTATTTGAGCAAAATCGCGGATGCGGCGCAGCAGGGCGTTCGCGATGCGCGGCGTGCCTCGGCTGCGGCGGGCGATTTCGTAGGCCCCGTCGTCGCTGATCGGGATGTCGAGTATGGCCGCCGAGCGGCGCAGGATGCCCTCCAAAGTGGGCACATCGTAGTAGTCGAGGTGGCAATTGATGCCAAAACGCGCCCGAAGCGGCGAGGTGAGCAGGCCCATGCGCGTGGTGGCCCCCACGAGCGTGAAGGGGTTGAGCGTGATTTGGATGCTGCGGGCGTTGGGGCCGGAGTCGATCATGATGTCGATCCGGTAATCCTCCATCGCCGAGTACAGGTACTCCTCCACAACGGTGTTGAGGCGGTGGATTTCGTCGATGAACAGCACGTCGCCGGGGTCGAGGTTGGTGAGCAGACCCGCGAGGTCGCCCGCTTTTTCGAGTACCGGGCCGGAGGTCATCTTGATGCTCGCACCCAGTTCGTTGGCCACAATGTGCGAGAGGGTGGTTTTGCCCAAGCCTGGCGGGCCGTGCAGCAGTACATGGTCGAGCGCGTCGCCCCGCTGCTTGGCGGCCTGTATGAAGACTTGCAGGTTGTCCACAATCTTCTGTTGCCCGCTGAAGTCGTCCAGCATCTTCGGGCGGAGGGCTTTCTCGACGAGTTTCTCTTCGCCAGCAGCAGGTTCGGTTGCGAGTTGTTTCGACATTTTTTTGTGGTAGGAATTGCCCGCAAAGATAAAATTTTTTGTTTCAAAAACGCGTCGCGAAGTTGTCTCCCCACATTTACCCCTGCTCACCGTAGTTTTGCAGCGCAACAGCACATTGACCACATTCCACACCTTGACCACATTCCACACCTTGACCACATTTTACCCTTGACCACATTCACTGCCATGACCGACAACATCCAGATCATTGAGCATATCGGCCCGCCCGACCCTACGCTACGCGATGAGATTTTTGAACTTTACCGCCTCATTTTCAACAGCGAACCGAACGAGGAGGCCCAAGAACGCCTACTGCACAGCCGCGACCTGCTCTTGCTCATGGCTTACGATGGAGAAGACCCCGTGGCCTTCAAAGTGGGGTACCGCCAAGACCCCGACACGTTCTACTCTTGGCTCGGTGGCGTAGTACCTGACTACCGACGGCAGGGCATCGCCCTCGCACTCATGCACCACCAGCACACTTGGGCTAAGGCGCAGGGCTACCGTTTTCTGCAAACCAAAACCCTCAACCGTTGGCGCGAAATGCTCATCCTCAACCTCCGCAATGGCTTCGTGATCACCGGCACCTACGTCAGCAAGGACGGGCGGCTGCGAATTATCCTAGAAAAAGAGTTATGAGGTATGAGTTATGAGTTATGTCACGTGCCACTCATAACTCATACCTCATAACTCATAACTCACCTCTCAACTCATACCTCCGCGCGCATTTGCGGGAAAAACAGCACCTCTTGGATGCTGGCCTGCCCCGTGAACATCATCGCCAAACGGTCGATGCCGAAGCCGATACCCGCCGTGGGCGGCATACCGTACTCCAAAGCCCGGAGGAAATCTTCGTCCATCGCCATCGCCTCCTCGTCGCCGCGAGCCGCGAGGCGCAGTTGCTCCTCGAAGCGTTCGCGCTGATCAATCGGATCGTTGAGTTCGGTGTAAGCGTTGGCTACTTCCTTGCCGTTCACGAAGAGTTCAAAACGCTCCACGAGGCCCGGTTTGGAGCGGTGTTTTTTCGTCAGCGGCGACATTTCCACCGGGTAATCTATCAGGAAAGTCGGCTGGATGAGGTACTCCTCCACCTTCTCACCAAAAATCTCGTCAATCAGTTTCGCCTTGCCCATCGAAGCGTCGGTTTCGATGTGTTCGCGCTTGCAATAGGCCAGCAGCGCGGCCTCGTCAGCAGCCTCAACGTCCAGCCCCGTGTACTCCTGGATGGCATCGTACATCGTGAGACGGCGGTACGGCCCAGCGAACTCAATCACGTTGTCGCCTACTTGTGCCGTGCTACCGCCTTCCGAGTGGATGGCCCTCGCCACCCGCTCCAGCATCTGCTCTGTCACGTCCATCATCCAGTGGTAATCCTTGTAGGCCACATAAAATTCGAGGGCCGTAAACTCCGGGTTGTGGGTGCGATCCATGCCCTCGTTGCGGAACATTTTCGCAAACTCGTACACCCCGTCGAAGCCCGCTACGATGAGGCGTTTCAGATACAACTCGTTGGCAATGCGCAAGTAAAGCGTCATGTCGAGCGTGTTGTGGTGGGTCGTGAACGGGCGAGCCGCTGCCCCGCCGTGTATCGGTTGCAGGATGGGCGTTTCCACTTCCAGCAAGCCCAACTCATCCAGATAGGTCCGCATGGTCTTGATGAGTTTGCTGCGTTTCACAAAAATATCGCGAAACTCACGGTTCACCGTCAAGTCCACGTAGCGCATCCGGTAGCGCTGCTCCGGGTCGGTGAACGCATCGAACACGTTGCCCTCCGCGTCTTTTTTCACCACCGGCAGGGGCCGTAGGCTCTTCGCCAAAAACTTGAATTCCTTCACGTGGACGCTCACCTCGCCGGTCTTGGTTTTGAAAGCAAAACCCTTCACGCCCACGTAGTCACCGAGGTCGAGCAGTTTTTTGATGGCGATGTCGAACATCGGAGCGTCCTCGCCCGCAGTAGCCTTGGCGGGGGCGGGGGTACTGACCGGGTGACTTTGAGTCACCCGGTCAGTATTTTCTTCTGCACTCTCCACAAAATCGTCGCGGCGCAGGTACAGTTGGATGCGCCCACTGGCATCTTGCAAGTTCATAAACAGCGCCTTGCCCGCTTCGCGGCTCGCCATAATGCGCCCAGCCAGCGATACTTCGTGGTAGTTCAGGCGGTTTTTGGTGCCGTCTTCCAGCACTTCTTCTTGGTAGTTGGCAAGGATTTCAGCCGATTGAGCGGTCACATGAAACATCTCGGCGGGGTACGGATCAATGCCGAGGTCGCGGAGTTTTTGCAGCGAGTCGCGGCGGAGGAGTTCTTGTTCTGTCATGTTTTGTAGTTGAGTGTCCCGGAGATCGCTTGACTTTTCGGTCGCTTCTGGGATACAGGGAAAAGAGCGACAAAAGTAGCGCATCCCGCCAGTTAGCAAGGGGCTTAGGAATGCCTTAATTTTGCAGCAAAACGCCCTGCTCAAAAAGTATCGGGCTGCGCAAAACAGTCAACATTATGGTAGAAACAGCGACTCAAAGCCCAATCTCTGCTTTCGTGAAGCCCCGACAGGCCACCTCCCCGGAGCAGGAAATCATCAAATACATTTCACAATTCATGCCCCTGAGCGAGACAGAAGCCGAGGCGGTTGCCAAAACCATCAAGATCAAGTCGTGTAAGAAAGGTACGATTTTGCTCAAAGAAGGCCAGGTGGCGAAACTGTGCTACTTCGTGCTGAAAGGCTGCATTAGGCAGTATTACCTGGTGGACGGCGAAGAAAAAACCACCAATTTCTTTACCGAAGGGCAGCCGGTCACACCTTACGAAGGCACATTCAAAAGAGTACCCTCAAAATTTTACCTGGCTTGTGTCGAGGATGCAATCTTGTCGGTAGGTACGCCGGAGGATGAGGCGGCGTTTTTTGAAAAATTCCCCCAACTCGAACCCGCCAGAGGCCTAGCCATAGAGGAAGAACTGGGCAAGAGCATGGACAAGTTTTCGTCCTACATCCTCAACAGCCCAGAGGAGCGCTACCTGAGTCTGCTCAAAACCAGACCTGAACTACTGGACAGGGTGCCGCAGTACCAACTGGCGAGTTACCTCGGCGTAACCCCAGAGTCGTTGAGCCGGATACGAAATCTGGTCGTCGCCCGTTAAAGAGTTGATGGGTATTTTTGCACGAAAAAGACAAAGCAAGATGTGCAAATCGACAC
>JAYSUY010000772.1:0-3628 GCA_043718855.1 Saprospiraceae bacterium
AAGCGCACATAACTCATCACTCAAACCTCATAACTCCGACAGACGAACTGGCGCACCTCATTTTTCAGAAAACCCGCGGCAACGCCTACTTCGTCCACCGCTTCCTCGAATCGCTCCACACCGATGGCCACATCCGTCTCGAAAACCGCGACAGCCGCACCGCTTGGCACATCAACGCCGCCGACATCCGCTCGCTCCGCATCACCGACAACGTGGCCGACCTGTTGGCCCGCAAGGTGGAAAAAATGCTCCCCGAAGCCCGGCTCGCGCTCGACACCGCCGCCTGCCTCGGCCACACTTTCGACCTCGGTACCCTCGCCACCATCACCCAGCGCGACCCGGAGAGCGTGGAAGCCAGCCTCTGGGAAGCCATCGAGGAGGGCCTGCTGGTGCCGCTCAACACCGAGTACCGGTTTTTCACCATCGTCAGCACCGACGAACTGGCCTCGGTGCGGTTCAGTTTTGCCCACGACCGGGTGCGTCAAACCATCTACGACGCGCTGCCCGCAGAGCGGAAACACGACCTCCACCGCCAAGCCGGGCTGCTGCTGCTGCAAACACTGAGCGAGGCCGAGCAGGCCGAGCGCGTGTTTGAAATTGTCAATCACCTGAACGAGGCGGGGGAGGGCGGCCAAAGTGAGGCGGTGACTGACAGTCACCGCCTCACTAACACGGCTCACGAAAACCTCGTAGGTCTTGCAGACCTACGAGGTTTAGGAGGCTTAAGAGAATTAAAAACCCACCTCAACTTCGAGGCCGGCATGAAGGCCAAGCTCTCCGCAGCCTACGAGCCAGCGTTCAATTTTTTCCAGAAATCGCTCGCCGCCCTGCCGCCCGACGCTTGGCAAGCCGACTACCCGCGCACCCTGCTGCTCCACATCCAGACCGCCGAAACCGCCTATCTCAGCGGCCACGACGACGACATGGAGCGGCTGCTGGATGTGATTTTGAAAAATGCCCGCACACCGCTCGATAAGGTGGCGGCACTGGAAATCCGCGTCAACGCCCACTTCGTCCGGTTGCGCATCCGGGAGTCCATCGCCGTCGGATTAGAAGCCCTCGCCCTGCTCGGCATGAAACTCCCCAACAAGCCCAACCAGGCCCAGGTGGTGCTCGAACTCATCAAAACCAAAGCCGCCTTGCGCGGCAAAAAGCCGGAGCAGTTCCTCGACCTGCCCCTCATGGAGCAGCCCGAAGACCTGGCGGTGATGCGCATACTGGCGAACATGGCCCCGGCAGTGTTCTTCGTGGACACCAACCAGTTCGCCATCCTCATGTTCCGAAAAATGGTGTTCACCGTGCAGCATGGCATCTGTTCCTCAACGGCTTACGCTTTTTCGGCCTACGGGTTTGTGCTCTGCGGTGTCACCAATGAAGTGGAAGCAGGCAGCGTGTACGGGGAACTCACGCTGGCACTCATGCGGCTTTATCCCTTCCCACAGTACCAGGCGCGGGGCTATTTTTCGGTCTATTATTTCATTGATCACTGGAAAAAACCGCTCGCCAGTGCCGTCCCTGACCTCAAAGCGGCTTACCAGCACAGCCTCGAATCTGGCGAAGCCGATTTCACGTCTTTCCTCGGCAATGCCTACTCCCAGGCCTGCATTATTTCGGGCTACGATTTGGAAGAATTGGACAAAGACCTGCGGCGACAACTCCAGTACAGCACCCAGACCCGCCAGGTCACCTCCATCACGTTCAACAATCTCTTCCACCAGTTCGTGCTTTGCCTCCGCAGCCAAGCGCCCGCGCCGTACTTGCTTCAGGGTGAAATGTGCGACTCGGACGCGCTGATGGAGGAAATGCGGAGCATCGGCAACGCGCCCACCATCTTCAACATCGCCTACTTCCAGTCGCAACTTTCACTGCTGTTCGGTCGCTACGAGGCCGCCGTGCAGCAGGTGGAAGTGGCGCAGATCCACCTCAAATCGGTGGTGTCCATACCCGTGTACAAGCACCACGCGCTGCTGAGCGCGCTGGCTCGCTACCATGTTTGTTTGGAAAACAAGACTTTGAAAAACAAGCACTTGGGCCAAATAAAGAGCGACATCGGCGACCTAAAAAAGTACCAGAAGCACTGCCCCGCCGACTTCAACGGTAAGGTGGCGCTGGCCGAAGCCTGCCTTGCCGCCGTGCAGGGCGAGCACGACAAAGCACTGGCCCGGTTCAACGAGGCGGTGAGCCATTTTGCCCGCGAGAGCAACGTGTACGATCAGGCGACGGGCTACTTGGAGTTTTTCCGCTACGCCCGCTCCCGCGACTTCGACGAACTGGCCGTGACTTACCACCGCAAGGCGGTCAGCGCGTTCCGCCGCTGGGGCGCGGAGGCGGTGGCCCTGCACTTGGAAGCCATGCCGGGCTACGCGGCCAAGAGCGAAGCGCCGGCTTCGGCGGCCAGCACCGGGGCGCGGCGCGAGGTGGATATGTTCAGCATCGTCAAAGGCTCGCAGGTGATTTCGAGCGAACTGGACTTGCAACTTTTGGTGCCCAAAATGCTCGGCGTGATGGCCGAGAACGCCGGGGCCGAGCGCGGTGCCTTGATTTTGACCCGAAAAAACGGACACCTCGTGGAAGCCGAGATGCGCGAAGCGGGCATGGTACAGAACCTCGACCCCATCTCCTACGAGCAGTACGAGGGCGTGTCGAGCGCGGTGGTGAATTATGTGCTGCACTCCGGCCAGAACGTGGTGCTGGACAACGCTTTGGCCGAAGGCCGCTTCGTGAATGACCCCTACGTGCGCGGCCAGCGGGTGCGTTCACTGCTGTGCATGAACCTGTTGCACAAAGGCCAGACGGTCGGGGTGCTTTATTTGGAAAACAACTTGGTGCCGGGGGCTTTCACCGCCGGGCGAATGGAGGTGCTGCAAATACTGGGTACTCAGGCCGCCATTTCCATCGAAAACGCGAAGTACTACGCTGACATCCAGGCGCTCAACCGGGCCTACGAGCGGTTTGTGCCGCAGGAGTTTTTGCGTCAACTGGGCCGCGAGAGCGTGCTTGATGTCGCGCTGGGCGACCAGGCGGTGCGCGACATGGCGGTGATGTTCAGCGACATCTGGGGTTTCACGAGCATCTCGGAGTCGGTGTCTACGGAGGAAGTTTTTGCGCTGCTCAACGACATCTGGGGGCGGCTCACGCCCATCATCGAGGCCAACGGCGGCTTGGTGGACAAGTTCATCGGCGACGCGGTGATGGCGCTTTTTCCCAGCAGCGCACAGCAGGCGCTGCAAGCGGCGGCGGAAATCCAGCGCAAACTGGTAGAGTTCAATGCCGAGCGCGAGGCGGCGGGCCTGTTCCCCATCCGCATGGGCATCGGGCTGAACACGGGCCGCATGATTCTCGGCACCGTAGGCGCAAGCAGCCGATTGGACACGACGGTGATCGGCGACGCAGTGAACGTGGCGGCCCGGCTGGAAGACATGACCCGCGAACTGGGCGCGAACCTCATCGTGAGTGCCGATTTGGTCAAAAAACTGAGCGACCCCGGGGTGTTTCAACTGCGCTGCGTGGGCACTTTGCCCATCCGGGGGAAGTCCCAGGGGCTGCGCATTTTTGAGGAGTTCAGCAACGACGCGCCGGAATTGGTGCTGGAAAAAATAGCGCACCGCGCGGCTTTCGAGCAAGTGGT
>JAYSUY010000773.1:0-3627 GCA_043718855.1 Saprospiraceae bacterium
TTGTCGCACTGGATGAGACTTTTGGAGCCACTTGGCTCAAAAGTCTCCTCTCGCAAGACCCCCACGTTTGCATCTCCCTAAAAGTCGCACCATGCAAGACTTTGCCGCTTATTTGGTCTCACAATGTGAGAAAAAAAAATCGGGCACCCGCCTGCTCGTGGAAGAACTGACCGAACTCTGGGGTGCCAGCCAAAGCCACACCTACAAAAAGATGAGGGGCCAGACCCCCATCAGTTTGGCAGAAGCCCTGGCTGCCGCCCGTAAGTACCAGTTCTCCCTGGATGAATTTGTGTTTGGCCAAAGCGACACTGTACTCGTGCGCTACCCTACCATCGGCCAACCGCCCAAAACACCTCACCGCTTCCTCGGCGAACTGTTGCACACCATGCGGGCCATGCGGCAAGCCAAGCCAGACCTCCGCATCCGCTATGCCACCAACGAGATACCCATATTCTACTACCTGCTCTTCCCCGAACTAACGGCCTTCAAAATGTACCTCTGGAGCCGCTCCGTGTGGAAGAGCCTCGACGGCCGCCTGAGCAGCAAAAATTGGATAGCAGCACTGCTGGCCGACGCTGAGTTTCAGGCCCTGAGTGCCGAGACCTTCGACACCTTCGCCAGCATCCCCACCGACGAGTATTACCCGCTCAATATGCTCGACAACACCTTGAAACAGATAGACTTCCTGTGCGCAATTGGTCAAATCTCTCCTGAATTTGCCGATGTGCTGCGCCAGCAACTGCTGAGCCTAACCAAACTGGATGGCCCGTACAGCCGCCGAAGGAACCAAGCGGGATTTAGCCGGAAACCCGGGCGCGGCCTTCGAACTGCACCACAACGAGATGCTCTATACCAACAACATCGTTCTGATCGGCAGGCCCGGCGAAGGATCGCTTTTCTGTACTTTAGACAATCCCAACTTCCTCATCACAGAAGATGTACGGATGGTGGCTTGCATCGAAGAGTGGTTTGATGCTATGCGGACAGGAGCAACAAAAATCAGCGGCAATGGGGAACGGGCACGAGAGATTTACTTCTCGTCGCTCCGGGGACGAATCGAACAGATGGCCACTGTTTAGCACCACATCAGGTAGCCTCCATTTGGAAACACAAAAGGCACAAAAGAGATACAAAAGTCAGGGGCAGTACCGCTTTTGTGTCTCTTTTGTGCCTTTTGTGTTTCCAGCCCGGCCCCGCCCCCTCACTTCTTGATCCACCCCACCGGGTTCAGTCGCTCCTTCTGGTGCCACAGCTCGAAGTGCAACTCCGAAGCCCCCGTGATGGGATTGCTGCTCACGCGACCGATGGATTGTTTGGCCCGCACAGCGTCGCCCTTGCTGAGGCTCGTTTCGCTCAGGTTGGAGTACACCGTATAGTAGTTGCCGTGCCGGATGATGACCGTGTAATCGTGGCCGGGTACGAACTGCACACCTGCCACCGCCCCATCGGTGATGGCTCGTACGACAGCAGCCTCGTCGGTACGGATATCTATTCCGTTGTTGGTGATCTCGATGTTTTTGAGCGTAGGATGCTTTTGCCGCCCAAAGCCGCGAGCGATAAACCCGCCCTCCACCGGCCAGGGCAACCGGCCCCTACTCTGGCGAAAAGCGACCGAAGCGTTGTCTGTATCCGTCTCCGAAGCGGTAGGTGGCTCGTTTGTTTTGGGCTGAGCGACAGGCGGGTTAGGCTTGGGCAATTCGGTTTTTGCCGACGGCTTGGCATCCGGCTTGGGCGAAGCAGGAGCGGGCTTAGGTGGCGCAGGAGCAGGTGTACGGCGGGCTTCTTCCACCTGCTTGCGCACCGCTTCTTGGATCACTTGCTCAATGGCCTGGTTGAGGGCTTCGTGGGCGGTCTGTTTTTTCTGCAAATCCTGCTTGAGGCGGCCCTCGTCTTTTTCCAAAAACTGCAACAGTTGGTTTTTCTCTGCTGACTCGGTGCTGAGGGTCACTTTTTGGCCTTGCAGTGATACCAGCAGGTTCTCCTTTTCGATGCGCGTCTGCTCCAATTCTTGGCTGCGCTTGGCCAGCATGTTGCGGGTAAATTCGATGGCCTCTGCCTGTTGTTTGCGGAAGCGATCGTACTTGCGGAGGAAAAGCCAGCGCAGGAAGGCTTGGTTGAGACTTTCGGCGGAGAAAATGTAGAGCAGCGGGTTGCTCAGTGTTTTGCGGCGGTAGGCAGAGCGGAGGGTGCTACCGTACTCTTCCTGCATCTTGGAAATATCCTGGGTGAGCGACTCCACCACTACATTGTTGCGGGCAATGCTCTGGTCTGCGGCAAGAATCTCGTCGTTGATGTTCCGAATCAGGTTCTCTCGGCTTTCGATCTGGTTTTTCAACGCCAGATAGTGATCATAGGTGGCTTCGCGGGTCTGTGCTGTTTTCTGAATCATCCGCTCGGTCGTGCGGATGTCGCGGATGATTTTTTTGCGCTTGTCTTCGAGGTCTTTTTTGTTTTGGGAAAAAACCACAAGCGGCAGGCAGCAAAAGGCAAAAAGCAAAAGGCAAAAAGCGAAAGGCAAGTTTGAAGTTTGAAGTTTGAAGTTGAACCTGCTCAGGGGCAACCGTTTGAATCTCAGGACTGGGGTCTCGAACTTCAAACTACAAACTTCAAACTTCAAACTATCGTCGCTCGTAGTGCGCCGGAATTTCAAACCGCCAAGTTTTGGGAACATTGATTTCAACATTGCTGAGTTCAATTTCGATGCTCGTATCGCCACTGTCTGGACTGGTGGCTTCGATGCGGCGAAGGTAGGGGAATTGCCCTGCGTAGGGCAGTTTTCGGTAGTTTTCAAACGTAAACACGGCATTCTGGTTTTCTTTTTTCTGAAAAAACGCCTCACGGCGCAGCAGGAATGCCCCCTCATCCAATCGATACTCTGCTCCAAAAACACCGTCGGAGCCAGACAGCCGATGCTGGCTGTCGGCCAGATCGGAGCGAAGATCGAGGCCCGGTACCAGCCATGCCGATCCCAGCAAAGTGTGCTGCAACGCCGCAAAACCGCCCGGCAGTCCATACTCCCGTTGTAGCGACTCAATGCTCCGAATGGAGTAGGTTTTATCGAGGCGGTTGATGAGAAAAACCGAATCAGGCGTGACCAAAGCCCTCGCCACTTCGATACCCAACTTCCTGACATTCAGCCACAACACGCTGTCGCGCACCCAGATGATATTGGCGTTGGCACTGACGCTCTGGCCATTGCCTTGGTAAAAAATTTTGGCGGAAGCCGCCAGCGTATGCACGTCATGCAAGTCGTGGCTGCGCAATTTTCCCAACAAAAAAGCGGAAGGGCGCACCTCGGTTGCGGGCTGAGCGGTCGCGTCGGAGGTCGATTTTCGGCGACAGCCCGTCTCACGGGCAGAGAGGAGGGCTACGGCGAGGGCGAAAAACAGGAAGAGTCGGATGTGGTGCATTCAAAAATAAAAAGGAACGCGCAAAGAACGGCAAATTGGCTAGTTCAAATCGGCGCAACTACTTAACCTCCCCTCCCAGCGGGGGAGGGGTCGGGGGTGTTCTGCTGTCTCGGATGGTGTCGCGGCAGAGTGCCTGCCTGCGCCGTCTGGCTGGCGGTCGGCGTGGCGGGATCGTTGGATTTTCGCGCTTTCTTGCCAATCCTCGGGTAACGGTGGC
>JAYSUY010000774.1:0-10333 GCA_043718855.1 Saprospiraceae bacterium
CACTAAATGTACGCAACTGACGGATTTCTAACACACTCTTTTTTGGCTTGTCCATGTTAAATGTTGACTTTTTGGGTCAATCTATTTCAGGACAAGCCACCTCATAACTCATAACTCATAACTCCAACCTCATAACTCCATACTCAGCCTCCCGCTTTTTTCGTGTTTTTGTAACCCAAGTCCAACAGCAGTTTCAGCACCTTGTCGCGGTGGTCGCCCTGCACGATGACGATGCCGTCTTTGGCGCTGCCGCCGCTGGCGCACTTGCTTTTCAGCAACTTAGCCAGTGCTTCGAGGCTCACTTCGGGGCCGACGAAGCCCTTCACAACGGTGGCTTCCTTGCCACCTTTCACCCGATCGAGCCAGATGCGCAGCACCTGTTTGGCTGCGGGCGATTCTTCTGTGGGCGTTTCCTCTGCGCCGATGCGCACATCAGGATCGGTGGAATAAACCAGGCCGCCGAGGCCGGAGAGGGAGCCGAAAGTTTTGTTTTTGCTCATGGTGTGCGGTGCAGATTGAGTGGCGAAGGTACCGCTTGCACACACTGCTTGCCACCGAATGGCTGGCCGGGTCTGCTTCTTTTTCTTGGCGGCAAGTGGGCTTGGCTGAAGCAGAATTTGGGTGGGATGGCCGCCCTTGGTATGATGGGAGGCATCTGTTTTTGGCTGTGAATCAGGGCTTTTTATCAAAGACCGCCCCCACCACCTGCTCCAGCACCGACTTCACCGCCTTCAAACTCCGCACGTCGTCCTGCACGAAGATGAGTTCCTTGTTGGTTTGCTTGAGCGATACGCCCATGATGCGGCCGTGTTTGTGGAGAAAAGCCATCAGGTTTTGGAAGTGCTCGGTGGAGTAAAACGATGATTGCGGATCGCTCAGGAAGTAGCAGCGCAGTTTGCCGCTTTTTAGGATGAGCCGGTCAAAACCTATTTTTTTGCAGAGCCACTGGAGGCGCAGGCCGTCGAAGAGCGCATTCACCGGCGCAGAGATTTTCCCGAAACGGTCTTCCATGCGCTTGGCGAAAGCCGCGATACCTTCCTCATTCTCAACGGCATTGAGTTCCGTGTACAGGTTGAGCCGCTCCTGCGTGTTGGTGACGTACTCGCTGGGGATAAGCATTTCCACGTCGGTTTCGATGGTCACGTCGCGCACGTAGGAGCCGCGCTGGGCGATTTCCTCCTTGAACAACTCCTTGAAATCCGTCTCCTTCAACTCCTGAATCGCCTCGTCCAGGATTTTCTGGTACGTCTCGAAACCGATGTCGGCAATGAAGCCCGACTGCTCGCCACCGAGCAGGTTGCCCGCGCCGCGTATGTCAAGGTCGCGCATAGCAACTTGGAAGCCAGAGCCGAGGTCGGTGAATTCTTCGATGGTTTTCAGCCGCTTGCGGGCCTCCTGCGTGAGCGTGCTCATGGGTGGCGCGAGCAGGTAGCAGTAGGCTTTGAGGTTGCTGCGGCCCACGCGGCCCCGCAGTTGGTGCAGGTCGCTGAGGCCGAACATATCCGCCCGGTTGATGACGATGGTGTTCGCGTTCGGGATGTCGAGGCCCGTCTCGATGATGTTGGTGCAGGCCAGCACGTCGAATTTCCGGTCAATGAAATCCACCAGCACTTTTTCCAAGTGGTCGGACTCCATCTGGCCGTGCGCGAAGGCCACCTCCGCATCGGGGCAGAGGCGCTTGATCAAATCCACGATGGCCGATAGGTCGTTCACCCGGTTGTGGACGAAGTAAACCTGGCCGTTGCGGTTCAGTTCGGTGTTGATGACCTCGCGGATGAGGCCCTCGTCGAACACCCGAATCTCGGTGTGGATGGGTTGGCGGTTGGGCGGCGGCGTGCGGATGACCGAGAGGTCGCGGGCCGCCATGAGCGAGAATTGCAGGGTGCGCGGGATGGGCGTGGCGGTCAGCGTGAGCGTGTCCACGTTGACCTTCATGGCGCGGAGTTTTTCCTTGCTGGCTACGCCAAATTTTTGCTCCTCGTCCACTACTAACAAGCCTAAGTCTTTGAAGGCCACGTCTTTGCTCAGCAGCGCATGGGTGCCGATGATGATGTCTATCTGGCCTTTTTTCAGTTTTTCCAAAATGATTTTTTTCTCCCCAGCCGTGCGGAAGCGGTTGATGTAGTCCACCGTGACAGGGAAATCGGCGAGCCGCTCAGTGAGCGTGCGCCAGTGCTGCAAAGCCAAAATCGTGGTCGGCACGAGGATGGCAACCTGCTTGCCATCGGTCACGGCCTTGAACGCGGCGCGGATGGCGACCTCGGTTTTGCCGAAGCCCACGTCGCCGCAGATGAGGCGGTCCATCGGGTACTCGCGCTCCATGTCGGCCTTCACGTCGTTGGTGCTTTTGAGTTGGTCGGGCGTGTCTTCGTAGATAAAACTGGCTTCCAACTCGGTCTGCAAGTAGCCGTCGGGCGGGAAAGCGTGGCCCTTGGCGGCGCGGCGCGAAGCATAAAGTTTGATGAGTTCGGCGGCGATGTCCTTGATTTTTTTCTTCGTCCGCGCTTTGAGTTGCTTCCAAGCCTCGGAGCCGAGTTTGCTCAGCACAGGGGGCGTGCCTTCCTGCCCGATGTACTTCGAAATTTTGTGCAGCGAGTGGATGCTGACGTACACCAGGTCGTTGTTCTTGAACATGAGGCGCACGGCCTCCTGCTTCTGGCCGCCGATTTCGATGGTTTGTAGGCCGGAGAATTTGGCGATGCCGTGATCGATGTGCGTCACGAAGTCGCCCGGCGAGAGTTCGCGCAGCACCCGCACATTGATCGCCTGATCTTTCGTGAAGCCCTGCTTGACTTTGTACTGGTGGTAACGCTGGAAAATCTGGTGGTCGGTGAGGACTTCGATTTTCAAATCCTCGTCAATGAAACCTTCGTGGATGGGGATT
This sequence comes from Saprospiraceae bacterium, assembly GCA_043718855.1. Classification (GTDB taxonomy): domain Bacteria; phylum Bacteroidota; class Bacteroidia; order Chitinophagales; family Saprospiraceae; genus M3007. The sequence goes on from JAYSUY010000774.1 coordinate 2,885, forward strand.
TCGACGGGCAAAAACGCCACATCAGCCTTCAATTCTCTAAAAATAGCCGCCAGCCGGTCGAACTGCTTGGGGTTTTCGGAGCAGATGTAGGTCTCGTAGCCCGCCGCTTTCATCTCGTGCAGGTGCCGGATGAGCAGATCGAAATTTTTGTTAAAGGAGGGCTGCGGCTTGGCGTGGAAGGAGATGGGGGACAGAGCAGATTGGGACATTTTCTAAAAGAATTGCGGCACAAAAGTCCGCCAAATTCCGCGCTGCCCACAGGAACCGCGTAGAGTATTTTGGGAAAAATGCCCCCAAAAAAACAAGAGCAGGGGATGCAGCGCAACACCTGCTCCTGTTTGGGAGGGGTGACTTCGGGTACTCGAAGCCACCACCGCGCCGCTTTCCCTCAAAACTCCCAACTCGCCCCCACCACCGGCGTAACCCCAAACCAGTACTTGTAGTCGTCCACCACCACGTATTGCCCGGTAGTCTCGTCCATCACCACGTCCCGCCCGTATTTCCGCAGGTTTTGGCGGTTGTAGAGGTTGATGACGTGGACAAAAGCCGATATCCTTCCCTTTTTTAGTTGAAAATGGCGGTTCGCCCGCAAGTCCATGCGGTGGTAGGCGGGCAGTTCTCCGGCGCGGAACTCGTTGTTGACTTGATAATAGTGCATCTCGCCGTTGGGCAGCGTCGCGGCGGCAAAGGACGTGGAAGTGCGCGGGAACCCGACGTAGTATTGCCACGCCAGGCTGAGGTGCCACTTGAGGTTCGGGCGGTAATTCAGGTCGGCATAAATCGTGTGGCGCTGGTTGTTATAGCGGGGTTGGTTGCCCAATCTTTTTATCAACGCACCTTCAAATTCGATGCTTTTGATGTCTTCGAGCGCTTCAGCCAAAGCGTAACTGAACCACCACGAAATTTTCTTACCCATGTCGTACTTCAAAAAAATCTCGATGCCTTTTGACGACGCGCCGTTGAATTCCAGTTTCGTCACGTCGTTTCGGGTTTCCAAAAACACCTCCCAGGGGTCGCGCAGGTTTTGAAACGTGGGGCTGAGGTTGGAAATGTCTTTGTAATAACCTTCCAAGCGCAGGCTGATGCCCTGTTTGAACTGATGCTCGAAGCCCAGCACATAGTGCGTGGAGAGTTCGGCCGGGTCGAAATTCGCGTTGCCATGATACACGTCCAAGTTGTTGATGAACTGCGTTTGGTAGTAGCGCCCCCAAGCCGCCCGCAGGAAGGTGTTTTTGGAAAAAGCGTAGGCCACGCTCACACGAGGGCTCCACAGTTTGTCGCGGGTGTAGGAAGTGAAATCGTAGCGCAGCCCCGTTTCTACAAACAATTTTGGCAGGGCCATAAACTTGCCCGTGACGTAGGCATTGGCCTGTTGGCCCGAAGGTTTTTTGTCAATGTCAATCGTGTTGTCAATCATGCCCACTGAATCCTGCGCGTTGATACGCCAGTCCGTGATGCTGAAAAAGTAGTCGTAATTGGCGTTCAGTTGTCGCGCCTCAAAGCCGCTTTTCAAAAAGAAACGCTCCGAAACTTCCCAGTTCCAGTCCTGTTTCAGGCCAAAAAACGAGTAGTCCCGATAGTCCTTTATATCAAACACCTTCTTGTCGGCAATCTCATTTTTGTTGGCTGCGCCGGAACGTCGGTGAGAAATATGACCCCCGAACAGCATGGTTTTGGCAAACAGGTTGGGTTTCAAAAACGACTTCAAGTTGAGCCAACTGTATGTGTTGCCGTATCGGGTGTCGTAAATATCGAAAGCCAGTTCGTTCACGTCGCGCACCGAAGTTTTGTCGCCCGCTTGCAGTGCGTGGAGGGAGAGGCTGTGCTTGTCGCTGAGTTTGTACTCCACTTTGCCCATCGCGTCATAGAAAGTAGGCACAGTCTCGTCGTCGCCCGCGAGTTTGAAAGCCACGTCCAGCATCCCGCGCCGGGCCGAAAACAGGTACGAGCCTTTGTTCTTGGCAAACTTCCCGTCGGTATACACCCTGGCAGATGCGACGCTCAAACCCACCGAGGTATGCCGCTGGCCGTCCTCGACTTGCTTGGTGCGCATATTGAACACCCCGCTTTGGCGGTTGCCGTATTCGGCGGAAAAGCCCCCCGTCAGCAGGTCAATGCTCTGCACCGTTTCGATGTCCACGATGCTCACCAAGCCGCCACCAAAGTCCCGTTGGTGGAAGGGTTCGTACAGTTCCATGCCGTCAAGCGACATCAGCACCTCCGTGTTCTCGCCGCCCCGGACGGTGAATTTTGACGAAAAATCATTGGACGAAACCCCTGGCAGCCGCGACACGGCGCGGGTCACATCCTCGGCGAACGACATATTTTTGATGTCTTTGGCCGTGAAAGATTGACGCGAAAGCGGCAAGTTGCCCATCACCGAGTAACTGCCCGGCGACACCGTCACCTCTTTCAAAGTCACGCCGCTTTCCACCATCTCGATTTTGCCGAGGTCAAGCACTTGGTTGGCTTCCAACCGCAGACTATCGGCCCTTTTTCGGGCGTAGCCCAAATAGGAAAACACCAGGTTGTACGTCCCGGCGGGCAGATTTTCAAGTTTGAAAACACCCTGCCCGTCGGTGACTGTGCCGCTGCCTTTGCCTTGGATACCGACGGTGGCGAAGGCCAGCGGCTCCTGTGTTGTTTTATCCACGACAGCACCTTTGATGGTGGCATTGGCTGGTTCGGGGCCTGTTTGAGCCTTGGCAACTTGGCCCAAAAAGAAGCAAAAAAAGAAGAGTACGCAGGTTGGCTTGAAGTAAGCGTCCATGTTTCAGCCGTTGAATGGTGATAGAAAAGTGGCGTAAGTGATTTTACTGCCTTCACCATCAATACGGAGGCATGGAAACAAAAGGCTGCGCAAGCGGCTTTTTTTAACGCTGGTCGTTCCGACTTTTTTAATACTGGCCGTTCTGGCACAGGACTCGTCCGACGACAAATTCGTCGGACGAGGCGCGCATCTTGGCCTTCGTCCGACGAATTTGTCGTCGGACGAATGAGGGGAGAAAAACCCAAAACCTGCCCCCAAAAACCTACTTTCTTCCCCATATTCTTCCAAAACCATGCTTTTTCGTTCACCTTTGCAGCCCATAGTTGTAACCCGCACCATGACTAAAACGCAACTCCACGCCCTCATCGCCGCTGGAAAAACCCGCGCTGCCATCGAGAGCCTGCTCACCGAAGCCCGGTCCGACCGCGACCTGCACACCGAAGCGCTGGCTTTGTCGGCCCGCTTCCAAAACTTTACCCGCGAAAAAAACGGGGGCCGCGCCGAACCCGCTTGGTTGGACGCGGAACTCAACCGCATCCATGCCGCTGCGCTGGATTTGATCGAGCGGCTGCCGGAGGATAGTGAGGCGGTGACTTTGAGTCACCGCCTCACTACACCCGCCCGCTGGAAATCCGCCACCTTCTGGACATTCTTCCTCACCATTCTCGGCCTGCTCATTGGCCTTTTGGCCTACCTGAACGACTTTGGCGTGTTCCCTTTCCGAAAACCAGAACCCGTAACGACACGAGTGGACACCTTGCCCGCCCGCCCCGCCGATGCGCCCCAAGAGCAAAGTGACGGGATGACTTCGAGTCACCCCGTCACTACGACAAGTCACCCCCTCACCACCGACACCACCCTCCGCGTCTTTTGCAAAACCAACAAAGGCGACAAAAACCTCCGCTTCCGCAAGGGCGAAGACATGCAACTGCTCGTCTCCGCCAGCCAGCCCTGCTACCTCCGCGTCTTCTACAAACTCGCCGACGGCAGCATCGCCTTGCTCGACGACGGGCGACAAATCACCGCCGCCGAAACCAACCGCTTTGTACAAACCGGCCCCGATTTCACCTGCGAGGCCCCTTTTGGCCCAGAAACCCTCTATGTCTTTGCCCAAAATGCCCCTTTCCAAAAACTCAACACCACCCCTGACCCCGACGGCTACACCCGCGTCACCGACAATTTGCCCAATGCCATCCAAAAAACGCGGGGCTTCAAAGCCAAAAACCGCTTCGCCGAGGCGAGGTTGGAGTTTTTGACGGCCGAGTAAAAACGTAGACGGCTAGCCCACCGAGGCAGTAATGGGACACGGATGGAACCGATTAGACGGATTAGGAACGGATTTCTCCAAGATTGCCCCTCACACCTAAAAAATCCGTGTCTAATCCGTCTAATCCGTTCCATCCGTGTCCCATTACTGTCATGTGTGAGGGGCTAGGTTTTACTACAAAAAACAACCCATCACCACAATCACATCAATCACCCAACCCATGCGCACCCTCCTCTTCACCCGCCGAAGCCTAAGCGTAGGCGGGTTCCTCCTCCTCGCCCTGCTCGCCGCCCCCGCCCCGGCCCAAACCACCGACCCCTTCCTCACCTTGAACACCGAGATGCACACCGCCAACATTAACCGCATCAGCACCGACCGGCGCGGGCGCACCCTCCTCACGGCCAGCGACGACAAAACCGCCAAACTCTGGGACCTCGCCACCGGCACCCTGCTCCGCACCTTGCGCCCGCCCATCGGCGCGGGCGACGAGGGCATGCTCTATGCCGGGGCACTTTCGCCCGACGGCAGCGTGGCGGCGATTGGCGGCTGGACGAGCAAAGACGGCTTGAACAACAACATTTACCTCTTCAACGCCCACAACGGCGAACTGCTGCGCCGCATCAGCGGCTTGCCCAATGTTATCAATGACCTCGAATTTTCCCCGGATGGCCGCTACCTCGCGGCAGGGTTAGGAGAAGAAGGCATCCGCATCTGGCGCAGTGCAGACGACGGCTTGCAGGCGCAGGACAGCGATTACGGCGCGGATGTTTACAACCTCGCCTTCGATGCCGGGGGGCGTTTGGCCTCGGTTTGTGAAGACGGTTACCTGCGGCTGTACGGCTCCGATTTCAAACTGTTGAAAAAAGTAAAAACCACGGGCGGGAAGGACCCCCTTTCGCTGGCTTTTTCCCCGGATGCCCGGCTGCTGGCCCTCGGCTACTACGACAGCCCGACGGTGCAGGTCTTGGATGCCAACACCTTACAAGTGCTGTACAACCCGGACATCAAGGGCGCGGAAACGCAGGGCCAGCGTTTAGTAATGCTGGCTTTTTCCGCCGACGGCACCCGCCTTGCAGCGGGTGGTTTTTACGACCTAAATAAAAACGGGCAGTCGTGGCGACAAATCCGCATCTGGAACCAAGCCGGGCGCGGCACCTACAGCGATGTGGATGCGGGCGACAACACTATCACAGACATCAAAGCCTTGTCGGGTGGCGGTTTTGCCTACGGCGGCAGCCAGCCAGATTGGGGCCTGATAGACCCCTCCGCCGGACAGCGCGACCAATACCGGGACTCGGAATTGTTTAGCTACCGTGCAAAAGACAAATCCCATTTCCACCTCGGCGCGGAAGGCAGCGAGGTGGGGGCCATGCCGTCGGGCCAATCGCCCTTCCGCTTCCGGCTGCTGGGGCGGGCCTGGGCGCAGACCGCTTCTGAGCAGCCCGTCCCCGTCGCGGAGCGCAACGGCATTGCGGTAAGCGATTGGAGCAACAGCACTGCCCCCAAACTCAATGGTAAAGCCTTGGCTTTTTTGAAACAAAATGAAAGAAACAGGTGTGTGGACATCGCCACTGGCGGGCAGGGCATCGCCTTTGGCACCAACTGGAACCTGTACTACACCGATGCCGCCGGGCAAATGCGCTGGCGCACCCCCACCCAGGCACCGGTCTACTGCGTCAAAATAGATGCCTACAACTTGGTGGTGGCCACCGCCAGCAGCGACGGCTGCATCCGCTGGTACCGCCTCAGCGACGGCGTACTGCTGCTCACGCTCTACCCCCACCCCGACCAGCGCCGCTGGGTGCTATGGACCCCGGGGGGCTACTACGACTGCACGCCGGGTGCGGAGGAACTGCTCGGCTGGCACGTCAATCAGGGCTACGACAAGGCGGGGGCCTACTATCCGCTGTCCCAATTCCGCGAGCGCTACTACCGCCCGGATGTGATAGACCTCGTGCTGGAAACCCTCGACGAGGCAAAGGCTGTGCAGCAGGCCGCCCAGGCCACCGGGCGCACGGCCCCCACCCAGCGGGCCGTCACCGAGAGCCTCCCACCCACCCTGCGCATCCTCAGCCCAAGCGACGGCACCAGCGTCAGCAGCACCCAAATCACCCTCGAATACAGCATCCAAAGCGCCGACGACGCGCCCGTGACGGCGGTGCGCATCCAAGTGGACGGCCGCCCGGTGGCCACCGAGCGGGGCTTCAAGCCGGGCAAAAAACAAACCGCTACGGTGAACATCCCGACCACAGACTGCGCGGTGTCCATCATCGCTGAAAACAAACACGGCGCGAGCAGCCCCGCCACCCTGCGCCTGACTTGGGCGGGCAGCACCTCCGCCGCCCCAGCCGCCGACCTGCGCCCGGTGCTGTATGTGCTGGCCATCGGGGTGGGGAAATACACCCACGCGGATTTGGGCAAACTCGACTACTCGGCCAAAGATGCCCGCGACTTCGCCGCCGTGCTGGCACCCCAAAAAGGGCTGCTCTACCGCGACGTGCAAGTGCGCCGCCTCACCGATGCCGAAGCCACCAAGGATGCCATCCTCGACGGCCTCGATTGGCTGCAACACCAGACGACCGCCCGCGACGTGGCCATGCTCTTTTTCGCCGGGCATGGCATGGACGACAATGCAGGCAATTTTTACTTCCTGCCCGTAGGGGCCGACCCCGGTCGCTTGCGCGCTACGGCCATCTCGCACGGCGAGGTGCAAACCACCGTGGCGAGTGTGCCGGGCAAAATCGTGGTCTTCATGGATGCCTGCCACTCCGGGGGCGTGATGCGGTCCATCAATCCCAATCGGCGCGGCGGCCCCGACCTCACCAAAATCATCAACGAACTGATCGCTGCCGAAAACGGGGGCATCGTGTTTTCGGCCTCCACCTCGCGGCAGTACGCACTCGAAAGCGCAGCCTGGAACAACGGGGTGTTCACGAAAGCGGTGGTGGAGGGCCTTTCCGGGCAAGCCAAGACGGCCTCTGGCGGCAAAATCACCTGGAAGTCGCTCGACCTCTACGTGTCAGAGCGGGTGAAATCGCTGACCAACGGGGCGCAGTCGCCGGTCGCGGTGGGTTCGGTGGATGTGGGGGATTTTCCGGTATCGGCGGTGAAGTGAGGGGGGCGACGACAACGAGAAACGGATAGGACGGATTAGACACTCATGTTACGCACAGGTGAGAATGGAACACCGAAAGTACCGACACCGCTGATACCACCGAAGGTACCCACCCTGTTCAGTTTGGAGTAAAACGCCGTAGGCGGCAAAAGTGGTCGGTGGTATCGGCGGTGTCGGTCATTTCGGTGTTCCATTTGTCTCGAGCGTAACATCAGTTTTTAGTAAAAACTTAGTTCTACTTTGTCAGATTAGAGAAAAACGGGTTGTCATGTCGCAGCGAAGCGGAGACATCTACAC